>NZ_JBRRDW010000009.1:0-118754 GCF_056759895.1 Stenotrophomonas sp. STEN038 | reverse complement strand
CCTGTTGCTGTGCGTGGGTGCCCCCTCCCGGCCCTGTTCGCTCCTTCCCGCGGCCCCCCACTACATGGGTGCTGCCGGCATTTTGTGGGAGCGGCGTGAGCCGCGAAGCCAGTGCTGCGTCAGCCTGCGAAGAGCCAACCCCTCCCCAACCCTCCCCTTGCCTATGGAAAAGGGAGGGAGCAGAAGCAGGGCTCGGCACTACGCTGTCGGGCTTTCGTCTTCGGCTTCGTCGGTGTCGTCATCTGTACCCAGCATTGCTTGCGAGGCGTCGCTGGACAGTGACTCCACGCCACGCAGCTTTCGCTCGATGGTGCGGGTCTTGCGGCTGGCGTCGCCCAGGCTCTTGCCGACCGTGTTGATCTGCTTCTCGGCCTTTTCGAGGATGCCGGCGAACTTGCCGAACTCGCTCTTGACCGCGCCCAGCAGGCTCCACACTTCCGACGAGCGCTGCTCGATGGCCAGGGTCCGGAAGCCCATCTGCAGGCTGTTCAACAGCGCGGTCACAGTAGTCGGGCCAGCAATCACCACGCGGTGCTCGCGCTGCAAGGCATCGACCAGACCGGCGCGGCGGATCACCTCGGCGTACAGGCCTTCGGTGGGCAGGAACATCACCGCGAAGTCGGTACTGTGCGGCGGCACGATGTACTTCTCGCTGATCGACTTGGCCTGGATGCGGATTGCGCGTTCCAACTGGTTACCGCTGTTGCGCACCGCGTCGGCATCGCCGGCTTCCTGTGCGTCGAGCAGGCGCTCGTAGTCCTCGCGCGGGAACTTGGAATCGATCGGCAGCCATACCGGCGTATCGGCATCACCACGACCGGGCAGGCGCACGGCGAAGTCGACCATCTCGCCGCTGTCGGCACGAAGCTTTACGCCGCGTGCGTACTGTTCGGCAGTCAGGGTCTGCTCGAGGATGTTGTCCAGCTGCACTTCGCCCCAGCCGCCGCGGTTCTTGACGTTGCTCAGCACGCGCTTGAGGTCGCCAACGCCGGTGGCCAGCTGCTGCATTTCGCCCAGCCCGCGCTGCACCTGCTCCAGTCGCTCGGAGACCAGCTTGAACGAGGAATCCAGGCGCGTATTGAGCGTGCTCTGCAGTTTTTCATCGACGGTCTGGCGCATCAGTTCGAGCTTGGCGGCATTGTCGCCCTGCAGGTCCTTCAAGCGTGCTTCCAGGGTCTGCCGCATCTCGGTGATGCGCTGCTCGTTGCGCTGGGTCAGCTCGCCCAGCTTCTGGTTGAGGGTTTCACCAAAGCGCAGCTGTACCTGCGCGCCTTCCTCGCGGCCCTTGCGGGTTTCCTCGACCAGGCTTTGCTGCAGGCCGGCCAGCTGGCGGGCGAAGGCTTCCATGCGCGCTTCCTGCTGCTGGCCGAACACGTCGAGCTGGCCGCGCACGTCCTGCAGCCGCGTACCCAGCAACTGGGCAAGCAGCTGCTGGGCGTTGGCGGTTTCCTCGCGGCCCTTGCGGGCGTCGTCGTTGAGGCTGTCACGCAGCAGGTCCAGGCGCTGGTCGGTGCGTGTGGACAGGTCGGTGAGGTTGCGGCCGAAGCCATCGATGCGGATGTCCTGCTGCCGCGCCATGGTTTCCAGCTGCTCGCGCAGCTCGCCGCGGCCGCTGCGCTGTTCTTCGCGCAAGGTGCTTTCCAGCACGCTGTTGTCATTACGGCGCAGCAACAGCAGCAGCTGCAGCACGAGGACGGCGACCAGCAGGCCGCCAAGGATCAGGGTTTCGGTTTGCATGGGGAGAAGTGTAGCCCTGCCCGTCTCAGAAGCTGATCCTGCAACCAGCCGACCACTGGCGAAAACTGCCATCGGCGCCTATCTGCGATCATGGGCGCCCCCACCCGCCGTATCCCTGCCATGAAGCCGCTGTCGCTGCTGTTGTTATCGAGTCTGTTGTGCCTGCTGCCGATGGCAGCCCTGGCCAGTGATTCGCAGACCATTACTTCGCCCAACGCCCTGCCCGCCAATGACGCGCGACCCAAGGTGTTCCTGGCGGGAAGCATCGAGATGGGCAAGGCCGGCGACTGGCAGCAGCAGGTGCAAGCGGCATTGGCTGACCAGGGCGTGCTGATGCTCAATCCCCGTCGCGCCGACTGGAATCCGGCCTGGCGCGCCGAGGCCGATGAGCCCGAGTTCCGCCGCCAGGTGGAATGGGAACTGGCCGCGCTGGAACAGGCCGACATCGTGCTGATGTACTTCGCCCCCGGCACGCAGAGCCCGATCACCCTGCTCGAGTTCGGCCTGTATGCGCGCTCGGGCAAGCTGCTGGTGGCCGCGCCGGCGGGTTATTGGCGCAAGGGCAACCTGGATATCACCGGTGACCGCTACGGCGTGCCGCGCTTTGATGACCTACCCGCGTTGATCGATGCGGTGAAACAACGCATCGCCACGCAGCGCGCGCCCTGAACCGCACGGAGAGCCGCCATGCCGTGGATGGGTATCAACGATCTGGGCACCTTCGTGGTGGCCGTGATCCTGTTCCTGATGTTGCCCGGACCGGGCACCTTCACCCTGCTTACCGCCACAGCGCGCGGCGGCGTGCGTGCCGGCTACGCCACCCTGGCCGGGCTGATGCTGGGCGACCAGATCCTGATCGCCATTGCCGCCACCGGCGTGGCCGCGTTGCTGCAGGCGCATCCGATGCTGTTCGCCGCGCTGCGTTACGTGGGTGCGGCCTACCTGATCTGGGTAGGCATCAACCTGCTGCGTGAACCGGCGGCTGCGGTCGCTGGCGAGACTGCGCCGGTGCAACACGGGCGGCGCTGGTTCCGCCAGGCTTTGCTGGTCGGCCTGCTCAATCCCAAGGCTATCCTGTTCTACATGGCTTTCTTCCCACTGTTCATCGACCCGGTGCGCCAGCGCGGCGCGCTGACCCTGGCAACGATGGCGGTGCTGATCGCCATCCTCAGCGTCGGCTGGTGCTCGGTGCTGATCTTCGGCGGACAGTTCATCGCCCGCCGCCTGGCCGGCTATCCACGCGTCGGCGTATGGCTGCGACGCGGGGTTGGCGTCTGTCTGGTGGTGTTCGGGCTGCGCCTGGGCATTGCCGATTGAGGGTGCTGCAGGTGCGGCGCTGATCAACGCCGCGAGCCGCCTTGGCGGCGTAAGCTCCGTTGTCGGGTCCACAACCCGGCCTGGACTCGCGCTTTTATGCCGAATTCGGCACGTTGACATCTGTACGCGGTAAAAGCAGGCCAAATAGCGGGTTTTTCTGGCTTTGCTGCACTGCGTTACGCCAAACTCGGCCGCTTCCCCGAACCACCACGAACCGTGAGGTCCGCATGCAATCCTGGCTCCGGCGCAAGCCCATCGACCAACTCACCGAACACGAAGAAGGCCGTCGGCTTATTCCAACGCTGAGCTGGCCCCATCTGGTCGCGCTCGGCATCGGCGCCATCGTCGGCACCGGCATCTACACGTTGATCGGCGTGGGTGCGGACAAGGCAGGCCCTGCGGTGCTGCTGTCCTTCATCATCGCCGGCGCGATCTGCGCCTGTGCGGCACTGGCCTATGCCGAGCTGTCGACGATGATGCCGGCCGCAGGCAGCGCCTATACCTACAGTTACAGCGCATTGGGCGAGACCATCGCCTGGGTGGTGGGCTGGAGTTTGATCCTGGAGTACTCGCTGGTGGTCAGCACGGTGGCGGTCGGCTGGTCCGGCTACTTCGTCGGCTTCCTGGAATGGCTGCACACCTCGTTCGGCTGGAACGTGGCCTTGCCGCAGGCGCTGGCCGCCGGCCCGCACGTGGAAGGCGGCTTCCTCAACGTGCCGGCCATCGTCATCACCTTCCTGGTCGCCGGCATGCTGATGGTCGGCACCAAGGAGAGCGCCACCCTCAATGCGGTGCTGGTGGTGTTCAAGCTGATCGCGCTGGCGGTGTTCGTGGCGGTCGCCCTGCCGGCCTTCGACAGCGCCAACCTGCAGCCGTTCATGCCGTATGGCTTCCCCAAGTCGATCAGCGCCGATGGCGTGGAACGCGGGGTGATGGCGGCAGCCGCGATCATCTTCTTCGCCTTCTATGGCTTCGATGCGATCTCCACCGCGGCCGAGGAAACCAAGAACCCCAAGCGCGACCTGTCGATCGGCATCATCGGTTCGATGGTTGGCTGCACCATCATCTACCTGCTGGTGGCCTTGGCCGCGGTCGGTGCGATGAGCTACACCGTGTTCGGCAAGAGCGCCGAACCGCTGGCGCTGATCATGCGCGAGCTCGGCCACGGCACCGCCGCACTGGTGATCGGCATCGTCGCCATCATCGCCCTGCCGACCGTGCTGCTGGCGTTCTTCTACGGCCAGAGCCGCATCTTCTTCGTGATGTCGCGTGACGGCCTGCTGCCGCGTGGTCTGTCCAAGGTCAACCAGCGCACCGGCACGCCGGTCACCATCACCCTGTTCACCGCGGTGCTGGTGGCAGCGCTGGCGGGTGTGGCGCGCCTGGATGAAATCGCCGCGCTGGCCAATGCCGGCACCTTGGCGGCATTCACCGCGGTCGGCCTGTGCCTGCTGGTGCTGCGCAAGCGCGAGCCCAACCGTCCGCGTACCTTCCGCACGCCGCTGGCATGGGTGGTGGGGCCGCTGGCGATCGGCGGCTGCATCTACCTGTTCATCAGCCTGCCGATACGTACCCAGTTGTGGTTCTTGGCGTGGAACGTGTTTGGCCTGCTGGTCTATGCGCTGTACAGCCGCCGCAACGCGGTGCTGGGGCGTAGCAAGTAATCCACAGGCAGTTGTGGATAAAGCAAAAGCGGGCTTCGGCCCGCTTTTTGTTTTTTTGGGGTTTTGGCACTGCTCGAAGAGCCCCCCTCCCCAACCCTCCCCTTGCCTGCGGCAAAGGGAGGGAGCAGAGCAGCCCCCTCCCTTGCGCATAGCGCAGGGGGAGGGTTGGGGAGGGGGGCCTTTGCTTTAAAGCTTTAAAGTCTTGAAGCTCAACTCCAACTGTGGACACCCCACTTATCCCCAACAACGTGTGGATAAAAACAAAGCGGGCCTGAGCCCGCTTCGTCATCCCGCGCATCCAACAGCGCGCGATCAGGACTTCTTCTGCGCCGCTGCGTAGTCCTGCGCCTGGCGCATCACCCGCAGCACATTGCCGCTCCAGATGTTGCCGATCTGCGCGTCGGTCAGGCCACGACGCTGCATCCAGGCGGTGATCTTGGGCAGGTCGGCCGCATCTTCCATGCCGGTCACGCCGCCACCGCCGTCCCAATCCATGCCGATGCCGACATGGTCCGGGCCGACCACGTCGAGCATGTGGCCGAAGTGCTGGAAGAAATCATCCAGCGTGGCCTTGCGCCGCGGGTACTTCTGGTCGAGCTCGGCCATCGCCTTGCGCAGTTCCACGCCCTTGGCCATGGTCATGTTCTCCCAGCCGCCGAGGCGCTTCTCCAGTTCCTCTTCGGCCTGTTTGCGCTCGGCGCTCTTGGTTTCGTCGACCAGATAGCCGCCGTAGGCATTGGCCTGGATCACGCCGCCCTTGGCCGCCAGCTGGCGCAGACGCGCATCGTCCAGATTGCGCGGGTGGTTGAACACCGCCTTGGCCGAGCTGTGCGAGAGGATGAAGGGCACCGGCATCATTTCGATCAGGTTGTCGAACACCGCGTCGGAGGCATGCGACTGGTCGATCACGATGCCCAGCTTCACCGCCTCATTGACCAGCGCCTTGCCTGCCGGGCTCAGCCCCTTCCACTCCGCGCCCTTGGGATCGGTGGCCGAGTCGGCGAATTCGTTGTTGGCGAAATGCACCGTCGACATCAGCCGCAGGCCAGCCTTGTAGTAGTAGCTCAGCAAGGTCGGGTCGGCGACCAGCGGGCTGCCGTTCTCCATGCTGATGTAGACCACGCGTTTGCCGGCGGCCTTGATCCTTGCAGCATCATCAGCCGTCAGTGCCAGCTGGAACTTGTCCGGGTTGGCGGCCAGCATTTCATGGATCTCCTGCATGCGCTGCAGGCCATGGTCACGCTCGGCGATATGCGCGGCCGGGCTGCGGTCGCCCTGGTCGGTATAGATCGCGAAGAAGCCGCCATCCAGCGCGCCTTCTACCATACGCGGGTAATCCACCTGCGACAGGGCGTTGTGGTCGTGGCGCTGCATGATGTTGAAGTCGGCGCGGCCGAAGTTGGCCGGCGTATCCAGATGCGAATCCAGGGTCAGCAGCTTGTGCTGCAAGGCGCTGGCCTTGCTCAGCTCAGCCTGGCTGAACTCCACCGCCGAGGCTGCCAGCGGGGTACACAGCGACAGGGATACCAGCAGGGACAGGGGACGCAGCGTCATGAGGCCTCACCGTGAAGGGAAAGGCCAGACCTTAGCGCTGTAGTGGAGCCGCGGGCCAGTGACTGACGGCATGGAGGAGGCAGCTTTAGCCCCTCTCCCGTGCACGGGAGAGGGGTTGGGGTGAGGGCCGCTTTTCGCTGGTAACGCCTCTGCCGAGCATGGCTCGGCACTACAACCCGGTTGTCGCTTCAGTCCAACACGCGGCAGAACACTGCCTTGAGGTAACGCGATTCCTGCACGTGCGCCATGAACGGGTGATCCGGGCCGGCGCCGGCAACCTTCAGGATCTGGATGGTGCGGTTGGAATAGAACGCGGCACGACGCAGCATGTCGAGGAACTGGTCCTCGGCCACCAGGCCGGTGCAGGAGAAGGTGGCGAACAGACCGCCGGGCTTGACCACGCCCAAGGCCAGCTTGTTCATGTCCAGGTACTTCTTCAGCGCGGTGATGACCTGGTCGCGGTCGCGGGTCATCTTGGCCGGGTCGAGGATCACCACGTCGTACTGGTCACCACGGTTGGCCGCATCACGCAGCCACGGGAAGATGTCGGCCTGCACGAAGCGCGGCTTGGCGTTGTTCAGACGCGCATTGCCCTTGGCCAGCTGGATCACGTCCTGGTCGATGTCCACACCCAGCACGTCAGCCGCACCGCGCGCTGCGGCATACACCGCAAAGCCACCGGTGTTGCAGCACAGGTCGAGCACGGTCTTGCCTTCCACCTGCTGGCTCAGCCACTCGCGGTTCTCGCGCTGGTCGGCGAAGAAACCGGTCTTGTGCGCGCCGGCCGGGTCGGCACGGAACTTGATGCCGTACTCGGTGATCACTGCCGGTTCGGTGGTGGTGTTGCCGTGGAAATCGAAGCTTTCCTGCTTCTGCACGTGTTCGTCGGCGAAGCTGTGGAAACGGCAGCCCGGGAACAGGTCGCGCAGTGCCTCGTAGATCCATTCGCGGTGGCGGAACATGCCGGCAGCGAAGAACTCGACCACCAGCAGGTCGTCGTAGCGGTCCACCACCAGGCCGGACAGACCATCGCCTTCGCTGTGGACAACGCGCCAGGCATTGGAGGTTGCGTCCAGCTTGAACACGTCACGGCGCAGCGACACGGCCTGCGCCAGCTTCTGCGCGAACCAGGCCTGGTCCACCGCCACGTCCGGATTGGTTTCCAGGATGCGCACGGCGATGCGCGAGTGGCCGTTGTAGAAGCCGCGGCCAATCCACTCGCCGTCCACGCCGACCACATCGACGATGGTGCCGGACTTGGGCTTGACGGTCGGCTTCTCGACCAGTTTCTGGAAAATCCACGGGTGGCTGGAGCGCCACGCGTTCTTCAGGCGTACGACGGGGAGTGGGGTATTCATGGCGCTATTGTAGCCGCGCAGCGCCCCCTGCCTGCAGCGTATTCATTGACTGTAATAGGCCCGCACGGCACTATTCGCTCCAGAAGGGGAGTAGCTCCCAGACGTTGTCGCCGTCAATTCGAGTCGCAGGACTCCGGTGCAACGGCAGTTCCAGTCACTGGAACTGTGAGCAAGACCTTCGCCGCATAGGCGAAGCTCTGTCCCCGGTCTCCCCGATTCCGTGTCCAGCTCTTGGCCTTTGTGGTTCCGAGATATCCCCGTTCACGACCGGAATTTTTCCCATGATGCAGACAATTGGTAATCCTTGGCTTTGGGGCGGCTTCATCGTCGTCGTCATTGCCGCGCTGTTGATCGACCTGGTGCTGATGCGCCACGGCGGCCCGCATAAAGTCACCTTCAAGGAGGCCATTTACTGGTCGCTGGGCTGGGTGGCACTGGCCTTGGCCTTCAATGCGGGCCTTTGGTACTACCTGCACGAGACCGCAGGCGCGGCCGTTGCCAATGAAGTGGGCCTGCAGTTCCTGACCGGCTACCTGATCGAAAAGGCGCTGGCGGTCGACAACATCTTCGTCTTCCTGCTGATCATGGGCTACTTCGCGGTGCCCGAGACCCAGCGCCAACGCGTGCTGATCATCGGCATCCTGGGCGCGATCGTGCTGCGTACGATCATGATCTTCGCAGGCTCGGTGCTGGTCACCCAGTTCCATTGGCTGCTCTACGTGTTCGGCGCCTTCCTGCTCTACACCGGCTGGAAGATGTGGTTCGCCGCCAGCGAAGAACCCAGCCTGGACAACAACCCGGCACTGAAGTTCATGCGCAAACACCTGCGCATCACCCACGAGTACAGCGGCAACAACCTGGTCACCGAAAAGAACGGCGTGCGCTGGTTCACCCCGATGTTCGTGGTGTTGATCCTGATCGCGGTCACCGACGTGATCTTCGCGGTGGACTCGATCCCGGCCATCTTCGCCATCACCACCGACCCGTTCATCGTGCTGACCTCGAACGTGTTCGCGGTGTTGGGCCTGCGTGCGATGTTCTTCCTGCTGGCCGGCATGGCCGACCGTTTCCACCTGCTGCCCTACGGTCTGGCGGTCATCCTGGCCTTCATCGGTACCAAGATGCTGCTGATCGATATCTTCAAGATCCCGGTCCCGGTTTCGCTGGGTGTGGTTGCCGCGGTCCTGGTCGCCACCGTGATCCTGAGCCTGAAGATTCCGCCGAAGGGCGGCCACAAGGCCTGATGACGGCGCCACCGGCGGGATTGTCCCGCCGGTGGCATGCCAGATCCCATGCGCGGCGCCCTTGGCTTTCGCCGAAGGCGCCGCAATCCCTTGATCATGGACACGCCAACCCTCCCCGACACCGGCGACACGCCGGCCACCATTGCCCGCAACGACCGCAGCCGGGTGCTGCGCGCGTTCAACATCAGTCTGGGCTTCGTCCTGCTGCTGGTGGCGATGTTCGCCCTGCAGAGCAGCGGCTGGGATTGGCGGCCGTGGGCGGTAGCGCCGCTGGAAGCCAGCGGTCTGGCCGGCCTGCTTGGCGCGCCCTTGCTGCATGGTTCGATTGAACACCTGGGCGCCAATGCGGTCGCCCTGCTTATTCTCGGCACGCTGGCCGGCAGTGTTTATCCCAAAGCCACCCTGCGTGCCCTGCCCCTGCTGTGGCTGGGTTCCGGCCTGGGCGCCTGGATGCTGGGCGATGCCGGCAGCCGCCACCTCGGCGCCAGCGGCCTGACCCACGGCCTGATGTTCCTGGTCTTCGTGCTCGGCCTGCTGCGCCGCGACCGACCGGCGATCGCCGCCAGCCTGATCGGCTTCCTGTTCTACGGCAGCATGTTGATCACCATCCTGCCGCACGAGCCGGGCGTGTCCTGGCAATCGCATATGGGCGGTGCCGCGGCCGGCGTGATCGCCGCGCTGCTGTTCCGCAATGTCGACCCGCGCGCTGCACGCAAGCGCTACAGCTGGGAAGACGAGGAAGACGCCGAGCAGCTGGCGGAAGCCGACAACGAACTGGAACCGCCCGCACCGGGCCAGGTGCCAGTGCTGTGGCAGCCGCGCGAAGGTCGTGACTATGAAGTTGTGGTGCCGTTGCGCAGGCGGGATTCAGACGAGCGGCCCTAAGCGCCGCACGATAGTGCCGAGCCATGCTCGGCAGAGGCGCTACCAGCGAACCATCAACCTGCAGGAGCGGCATAGGCCGCGAAGCTTGAAAGGCCTAAGAGCTAACCCCTCCCCAGCCCTCCCCTTGGCTGCGCCAAAGGGAGGGGGCGTTTCTAGGCGATCTGACAACCCGTAGCGCAGCCGCTTGTCCCCCTCCCTTTGCCATAGGCAAGGGGAGGGCCGGGGAAGGGTCGCTTTTCAGCTCTTCAGCTTTTAAGAACCACCATCCACCGCCCGTCGCCCAAGCGCCGGATCATCAGTGAAGAACGCATCGATGCCCGCCTGCAGATAGGCGCGGATCTCGGCCACCGAGGCCTCCGGGTTGCGCGCGTTCTCCGCACCCTGGCGCAGTGCCGGTGGCAGGAACGGGTTTTCCGGGCGGAAGCTGTAGGCAACTACCTGCAGGCCGGCGGCATGCGCATCGCCGATCAAGGCGGTCGGCGCCGCCAACTTGCCCTGCGAATCCAGCGGCACCAGCGCGCGCCGTTCCACACCGATCGCATCGGCATAGCTGGCGATATCGCGCAGGCCGGCCGGCGTCATCATCTGTGCATAAGTCAGCTTGCCACCCGCCAGTGCTACGTCGGCCGGCTTTTCATCACCACTGCTCAACAGCTGCAGCAGGCGGATATTGCTGTCCTTGCCGAGCTTGCCGCGGATCTGCCGCAGGTTGGCAGTCTCGAAGGACTGCAGCAGGATCGGCGCAACCTTTGTGTAGCTGTTGCCCTGCAGACTGGCCAGCAGCTTGTCTTCCATCGGCAGGCCGATGCTCTGGAAATAACTGCCGTGCTTGATCTCCGGAGCCAGGCCGATGCCGCGGTTGGCGCGGCCGGCCTGCTGCACCAGGAAGCTGATGATCTCGTCCAGGGTGGCAATGCGGAACTGGCCATCAAAGGCGGTGCCGCGGATCTGCGGCAATCGCTCGCGTGCATACAGCGTCTTCAGCTCGGCGACGGTGAAGTCTTCAGTGAACCAGCCTTCGACCTGCTGGCCGTCGATCAGCTTGCGGGTGCGACGGCTGGCGAACTCGGGATGGCTGGCGACATCGGTGGTCGAGCCGATCTCGTTCTCGTGGCGGGCCAGCATCACCCCGTCCTTGCTCATCACCAGGTCCGGCTCGATGTAATCGGCGCCGTCGCTGATGGCCTGTGCATAAGCGGCCAGGGTGTGTTCGGGCAGCAATGCGCTGGCACCGCGGTGCGCGTACACCGAAACCTGGGGATAAGTCTGTGCGGCTGAGCTGTCCATTGCCCAACAGCATGCCACGCCAACCCCCACCGCCATCAACCAAGCCCAGCTTCGCACCGTCAGCATTCCAATCGAAAACAAGGCGCGCAGCATGACGGCTGCATGTGACGTGCGGAAGAACATCGCGTCACTGATTGTGTTGCCACTCCCAGCCATCCGCGCTGGCATGCAGCCGCGCGGTGATGCCGATGGCCTGCAGCAGCGCCTCGTCATGCGAAACCAGCAAGAGGCTGCCTTGGTATTGCCGCAACAGGTCTTCCAGAGCCGCCAGCGCATCCAGGTCCAGATGATTGCCAGGCTCGTCCAGCAACAGCAGCTGTGCCGGCGGATCGGCATACAGCGCGCAGGCCAGGCCGGCTTTCAGCCTTTGCCCGCCGCTGAGCAGGCCAGAGGGCATCTGTACCTGGTTTGCATCCAGACCAAGCAGGGCCAACCGGCTACGCAGTTCCCCCTCGGCCATGGCCGGATTACGCAGGCGCAAGGCGTCCAGCACGCTGCTGTGCGCGGGCAGCAGCTGCAGTTGCTGATCCAGCAGAGCAGCTGGCACCTGCACGCTTGCTTCGCCAGCCAGTGCTGGCAGTTGCCCGGCCAGCACCTTCAACAGGGTCGACTTACCCACACCATTGGCGCCGGTAATGGCGACACGTTCGCCACGGCGCAGGTTGAAGTCCAGCGCGCGCAGCGGCGGTGCTACGTGTGGCAGCTGCAGCCCGGTTGAACGCACTACCCACTCCGGTCCACTGGTTTGCACGCCTGGTACCAGCAATACCGGGGCGGCGGCTTCACTACCGGCCTGTGCCTCGCGCACCGCGTCGTGCAGCTGCACCTGCCGCTGATCCAGCTGCGCGCGTGCCTTGCCGAGGCTGGCTTCGGCACGCTGCCGCTGCAGGCCAAGCAGGATCGGCGCCTGATTGGCGTTGGCGGCCTCGCGGTTGCCGCGCGCGCTGCGCTGCTCCAGCCGCTGGCGTTGATCACGCAGCGCCTGCTCGCCCTTGCGGCGTTCGTGCCGACGTTGCTGCAGCAAGGCCTCGGCCGCTGCGCGTTCGCCTGCGCGGGCCTGTGCATAAAACGCATGGTTGCCGCCGTAGCTGCGCAGCCCTTGCGGCGACAGTTCGACGATGCGCTCCACCTGTTGCAGCAGCAGGCGATCGTGGCTGACCAGGATCAACCCATGCTTTCTTGCCTGCAGTTGTTCGGCCAGCCATTGCCGGCCGGCATGATCGAGATGATTGCTGGGCTCGTCGAGGATCAGCCACTCCACCGGCTGCAACAGCGCACCAACCAGAGCGACGCGCATGCATTGCCCGCCACTGAGCTTATCCACAGGTGTATCCGCATCCACGCCATGCAGACCTGCATCGGACAGTGATTGCTGCAAGGTTTCACACAGGCTCCATTGCTCGCCAATCGCGTCGAAATCCGCTTGTAGCGTGCTTCCTGCTTCAATCCTGCGCAATGCATCCACACGCTTATCCACAGCTGCGAGCTCGGCTACGCGCTGTCCTGTTTGTGGCTGTACCTGCTGTGCAAGGTAGTAGGCCTCACCGATGCGACGGCAGTGCCCGGCACTGGGCTGGCGCAGCCCGGCCAGTATTTGTGCGAGCACGGATTTGCCCACGCCATTGCGACCGACCAGACCGGTGGGCCGGTCATCGAACTGTGCGTTGAGGTTGGAGAACAGGCTGCGCCCATCGGGCGTCTGCCATGCGACGCCGTCCAGCGTCACGGAAATTGAGTTTGTCATGCGGTATTCCATCGATGCCCGAAGCACCCGGCCGCCAGTGGCAGCAGGGACTGGTTGGGACCGTCATCAAGACGGTGACATCAATGGCGCATTGGACCGGACTCCGTTGGCGGGGGGATCCCGTAACAGGGCCTAGCCTAACGGTGGCAAACAGAACTGTCAGTAACCGGCGGCGCGTCTTGGTCCGCGCCGCCGTTGCCGGGAGAGCCGATGCTCAGGCCTGCGCCGCACGGTGCGTGGCGCACAGCTTGTTGCCGGCAGGGTCACGCAGATACGCCAGGTAGAGCGGACCGAACGGGCTTTGCCGCGGTCCCGGCGGGTCTTCAACGCTGACGCCGCCGTGGCCAACACCTGCCGCATGCCAGGCTTCGACCACTTCTGGAGAGGCGCAGCTGAAGCCGATGGTGCCGCCATTGGCATGGGTGGCCGGCTCGCCATTACGCGGATGGCCGACAATCAGCAAAGCGCCAGCGTGGAGATAGACCACGTTGCCCTTGGGATCCACGAAGCCAGGCTTTGCGCCGAGCGTGGACAGCAGTGCGTCATAGAACGCCTTGGATGCCTCTATGTCATTGGCGCCAACCACGATGTGCGAAAACATCCACTATCTCCTGTTGTGTTGTCCGGCCCCTGTGGGCCATTCACTCCACACCGGCATCATTTGCCGATGCAGAAGCTCGAGAAAATTCTGCCCAGCAGATCGTCCGCGGTCATGCGGCCGGTGATTTCGCCGAGTGCATCATGCGCAAGGCGCAGTTCCTCGGCGGCCAGCTCCAGCTGGTCGTAATGCAGCTGCCCATCGGCGGCATCGAGGTGTTCGCTGGCCAGTGCCAGCGCTTCAACGTGGCGCAGACGCGCTGAGAACTCGCCCTGCATGCCCTCGCCCGCACCGTGGCTGGCGATCTCGCGCAGGCGCGCGTGCAGCTGCTCCAGGCCCTGCCCGTTGGCGGCAGACAAAGCGATGCTGTCTTCGCCCAACTGCTGCGGCCACTGCGGTAGCAGGTCGGACTTGTTGTAGATCCACAGCTGCCGCGCGGCCTGAGCGGCAGCGTCGCCGATCGCTGCCTTGCCCGCCTCCGGGTCGCGGGCGTCGAGCACCACGATGGCCAGGTCGGCGCGCTGCATCTCGGCGCGGGCGCGGCGCATGCCTTCGCGTTCGATGGCGTCGCCGCCTTCGCGCAGGCCAGCGGTATCGACCAGTTCCAGCTCCAGGCCGTCGATGCGGATGGTCTCGCGCAGTGTGTCGCGGGTGGTGCCGGCGATATCGGTAACGATGGCCCGTTCGCTGCCGGCCAATGCATTGAGCAGCGAGCTCTTGCCGGCGTTCGGCGGGCCGATCAGCACCGCATGCAGGCCATCACGCAGCTTGCGACCGCGTTCGGCGTCGATGCGCAGCTGGGCCAGCAAGGCTTTGGCTTGTTCGATGCCGGCGCGCACCTGCGCGCCGCCCAGCGTATCCAGCGGCTCATCGGCGAAGTCGATGGCGGCTTCGACGTGGATGCGCAGCCGCACCAGTTGCTCGCCCACCTCTTCCACCCGGCGCGAGAACACGCCATCGAGCGAGCGACGCGCGGCGCGTGCAGCGCACACATCGCCAGCGGCGATCAGGTCGGCGATGGCTTCAGCCTGGGCCAGGTCGAGCTTGCCGTTGAGGAAGGCCCGCTCGCTGAACTCACCAGCGCGCGCTTGGCGCGCACCCAGTTCGATGCAGCGGGCCAGCAGCTGGCGCAGCACCACCGGGCTGCCGTGGCCCTGCAGTTCCACCACCTCCTCGCCGGTAAAGCTGCGCGGACCGGGGAAGTACAGGGCGATGCCGTCGTCGATGACCTCGCCTGCGGCATCGCGGAACTTCGCGTAATGGGCGTGGCGCGGCTTGAGCAGCGGGCACCCCAGCGCAACTGCAATCTGCAGCGACTGCGGGCCGGAGACGCGCAGCATGCCGACGCCGCCGGCAGCGACGCCGCTGGCGATGGCAACAATGGTCTGGCCTGTGGACACGTCGCTCATGGCTTACAGCTTCTGCAGTTGTGCGCGGGCCTGGGCTGCACCGCTGCCTTGCGGCTGCAGCTCCAGGTAGGTGCTGTAGGCCTGCTTGGCCTTGGGCTTGTCACCGGCATTGAAGTAGGCGTCACCGAGATTCAGATAGGCCACGGCGCGCGAGGGATCGATCTTCAAGGTGTTCTCCAGCCAGCGTGCCGCTTCTGCATAGCGCTGTTGGCGGTAATAGACGAAGCCGAGGTTGTTGGCTGCCTGGGCGAAATCGGGACGCAACTTCAATGCTTCGGTGAACTGCGCCACCGCTTCGTCGTAACGCTTCTCGCGGTACAGCTGCAAGCCGCGGTCGTTGGCCTGCTGCGCGCGCTGACGGTCCGAAGTCGGCACCGCGGCCGGTACCACCAGGGTGCTCTTGCCGCCCTGCAGATCGGCCACGGTCACCGGTGCTTCGGTCTTGCCTGCAGGTTTGGCGTCCTGCACGGCATCGACGCGACTATTGAGGGCGATGGCGTCAGCCGACAACTGGCGGGTATCGGCATTGAGGAATTCCTGGCTGTCCGGCACCTGGAACACAAACTCGCCGCCCTGCGAACCAGGCAGGCTGCCGAAGGCCGGGGTTTGTCGCGATACCGCCGACACCGCAGGCGCCACATACGCAGCCAACTCGGTGCCGGTGATCAGGCCATCGCCGTTGAGGTCGCCCTTGCCGGCCAGCGCCTGCAACAGCACCCAGGTGAATACCGAATGCCCATTCGGGCCGCTATCGGCGACTTGCTGGTCGGCACCGCCGGCAGTCAGCATCTGCCGCGCGCTGCGGCGTGCGTTCTCGCGCAGGAACGACGACGAACTGCCGCCGCCACGGGTAAGCCCAAGGCCGCTGTAACAGGCGTCCATCACGAACAGCACGTGCTTGGCCTGCATGCTCTCGGCGATGTTCTGGATGTCGGTCATCGCGATCGCATCGGTGGCGAATTCGTTCGGATCCGAATCCACCGGAATGATGTAGCCGAGGTCGCGGCCAGAGGCCAGCTGGCGGGTCGCGCCATGGCCGGCGAAGAACACGAACACGCGGTCGTTCTTGCCGGTGCGCTCATCGGCCAGGCGGTCGTGGAAAGCAGCGAGGATGTTGTTGCGGGTGGCCTGCTGGTTCTTCAGCACGATCACCTGCGAGGACGGGAAGCCGAACTGGCCGGTCAGCGTATCGGCGATGGATTGCGCGTCGCGGCCGGCGTATTCGAGCTTGGGCCACTTGGCGTAGTCATCGATGCCAATGACGATCGCCCAGGATTTTTCGTAGCCGGTGGTGACCGTGGTATCGGCGACCGCGCCCTTGCGCGCACGGCTGACACTGAAATCACGGCCGTTCCAGCCGGCGAACTGGTAGCCGTCGGCGATCAGCTTGTCGAGGATCTGCGGCAGCGCTTTCACCGCGCGGTCGTGGATGTCATGGAACAGGATGATGCCGCGCTGTTCCTTCTGCACCTGGTCGACCACGCGCTGCACGATGGATTCGGGCACCGGATCGGCCCAGTCCATCGAGTCAATGTTCCACATGATGGATTTCAGGCCGGCTTCGTTGAGCAGCTGCAGGCCTTCGGCATTGCGCGCCCCATACGGGAAGCGGAATAGCGGCGCGCGCTTGGCATCCACGCCCTTGAGCAGCGTGTCGGTATCCAGTACCTGCTGACGCAGCGCATCGCCGGTGGTGCGCGACAGCTGCGCGTGGGTCAGGCTGTGATTGCCGACCGCATAACCATGCTCCATCAGGCTGCGGCTGATGCCGGCCATCGGCCCGAGCTTGACCTTGCCATCGGCCTCGACCGCGCCCAGGTTGCGGCCCACTTCGAAGAACACGCCCGGCACGTCGTAGCGCTGCAGGATGGCGACGACTTCATCGGTGTATGCCTTGTGCGGGCCGTCGTCGAAGGTCAGCACCACGGTTTTCGCCGGCAGGTCGCGCCCGAAGATCTCGCGGTCGCTGTCCTGCATCGACATCGGGTAGGGCTCGATCACGCCAAAGTCGCGCAGGATGGCGTCGCGCTTGTACAGCGTGCTGAGGTGGGCGACATAGTCGTCCCACTTCTCGCGCTTGAGCTCGATGGCGCGGGTGCGCTCGAAGCGGCTGAAGATGCGGGTCAGCTCCTGGTTGTAGTTGCGCTCGATTTCATCGAGTGCTTCCAGGTCTTCGCCGATGCGTTGGTGCAGCTTTACGGCTGGCAGCGAGGAATCCGCGCCTACACGTTGATGCAGTTCACGCAGTATTTCGCGGAAAGCCAGACGATCTGCGTCGTAAAGCTCGGGCGAGGATTCGATGTAATCCAGCACCGTGCCCAAGGTAACGAAGCGTTGCGGATTGGGGTCACGCAGCAAGGCGTCGAACTGTGCGGCGATGGCCTGGCGCTGTTCCAAACCATCGTGGAACAGCTGCTGGCCGATGCGGCTGGAAGTCTGGCGGTCGGCCGGCGATTGCTGTGTTTCGTCGGCCAGCAACACGACGATGCGGCGATGCCCGTCCAACTGTTTCTGCAATGCAGTCAACAGCGGTGCAGCCGCTGGGTTGGCCGCGGCTGCAGCCTGCGCGCTGGCCTGGGTCGGCGTCGCGGTGCCGGTCTCGTCCTGTTTGGAACAGCCGGCGACCGTCAACGCGGCAAGCAGCACGGCAGGCAAAATCAGACGGCACGACAACGAACGGGGCATGGCAGGCTCGGGGGTGAAAGGGTGCAGCAGATGTGGTGATTCTAACGCCACAGGCGAAGAGGCCGGCTTGCGACGAAATGCCGCCCCCTTTGTAGGAGCGACGTAAGCCGCGAAGCTGGCCTTGCTGGAACACCGGGAAGCTGTGCGATCTGATGCTGCGTCGGCTTCGCGGCGTACGCCGCTGCTACAAACAGCCGAACGATCTGTCTTGGTGTGGCCTCCCCCACATGCGAAAAGCCCGCCTTGCGGCGGGCTTTTGCTTACTTGGCTTCGATCACCTTGCTCGGCGCGTCTTCGCCGTGCTTCTTGATCATCCACCACTGCTGCAGCAGGCTCAGGCCGCCGTTGACCACCCAGTACAGGACCAGGCCGGACGGCATGAAGGCCATCATCACGCCGAATACCAACGGCATGAACTGCATCATCTTCTGCTGCATCGGGTCCATGCCCACAGCCGGGGTCAGCTTCTGGGTGAACCACATCACCGCGATGTTGATGATCGGCAGGATGAAGTACGGGTCACGTGCGGTCAGATCCTGGATCCAGCCCAGCCACGGCGCCTGACGCAGTTCCACCGACTCCACCAGCACCCAGTACAGGGCGAAGAAGATCGGCATCTGGATCAGCAGCGGCAGGCAGCCACCCAGCGGATTGATCTTCTCCTTCTTGTACAGCTCCATCATTGCGGTCTGGAACTTCTGCTTGTCGTCGCCGTAGCGCTCTTTCAGCTGCGCGATGCGCGGCTGGAACTTGCGCATCTTGGCCTGTGACTTGAACTGCGCATTGGCCAGCGGGAACAGCGCCATCTTCAACAGGATCACCAGGCCGATGATGGCCCAGCCCCAGTTGCCGACCAGCTTGTGCACCTGGTTCATCACCCAGAACAAGCCCTGGCCGATGATGGCCATGATCGAGAAACGGCTGTAATCGACCACGCGGTCCAGGCCCTTCACGTCTTCCTTGGCGATCTGGTTGACCAGCTTCGGGCCCACCCACAGGCGTGCCTCGGTGCTGACCTTCTGGCCCGGTGCCACGGTGAAGCCGGGGCCGCGGGTTTCGATCACGTTGCGCGGGCCGTTCTGCGACAGCAGGTACAGCGCGGACTGGTCAGCCTGCGGAATCCAGGCGGTGAAGAAATGGTGCTGCAGCATCGCCACCCAGCCACCACTGATGGTCTGGTTGATGGTGCCGTCTTCCAGGTAGTCCTTGAACGCACGACGCTGGTAGCCATCAGCCGGGCTGAACCAGGTGGCGCCGTTGAAGCTGAAGGAATCCGGGTTGGTCATGCCCTTGGTGATCACCGGCGGCACGCGGTCCAGCTTGCGGAACACATAGCCCTGCCACGGCGCAGTGCCGGTATTGACCACTTCGTCCTTCACGCTGATGGCGTAATCGCCACGCTTGAAGGTGTAGGTGCGGTGGATGCTGACGCCGTTCGGGCCGTTCCAGACGAACGGCACCTGCACTTCGTTCTGGCCATCAGCCAGGGCGACGGTGGTGACGCCCTGCACCGGCTGGAAGCCGTTGGCGCCGGGCACCGGCGAGTTGTTCTGGCTGGCCCAACCGGCGGTGGCGCTATACGGATGCGCCTTGTCTTCGGTCAGCAACTGCACCGGCGGGCTGCCGGCGGCCTTGGTCTGCGGGAAGTGCAGCAGATCGGCGTCGAGCACGCTGCGGCCGTCGAGCACCAGCTTCAGTACGTCGGTGGTGACGGTCACGCGCTGGGCGCTGGCAGCGGCTTCCATGCCCGGTGCGCCGGCGGCAGCAGGCGCTTGGCCCGGCACGGTCGCTTGCGGCACGTCGGCGGTAGCCGGTGCATGCAGATCGACGTCATTGGCACCCGGCACGGCCGGCTGGGTGGTGGCCACGGTTGCCGGATCCGGTGCGGCCTTTTCGCGACCCCATTCCATCCACAGCAGCACGGCTACCATCAGCCAGGCAAAAATCAGGAATACACGGGTCTGGTTCATCAGCAGGCAGGCTCGGCTCGACCGGAGGAAGTGTCCGGTACGTTCAAAGGAAGAGGGGCGGGTGCGCCCTCGTGCGGCGGCATTGTGCCGCCCGCAGCCACAACGGGCAATGCGCCGGAACGGCGCAGCAGGCGCTCGAACGCCTCACGGATCTGTTGATTACTGGCGGTCTTGGCCGCGGATCGGGCAACGATGACGTAATCGCCACCGCTCAGGCACGACCGTAGGTGGCGTGTTGCATCCCGCAACACACGCTTGATACGGTTACGACCGACCGCACGCGTATCCACCTTGCGTGACACAGCCAAGCCGAGTCGAGCAGGGGTATCCCCTTTCAACCAGTGGAGTGTCATCAAGGGATCGGATACACGGCGGGCGCCGTTGAAGACCGTTGTATATTCGGCACGCGTACGAACCCGCGCAGAGCGAGGGAATCGCTTGCGCGGGCAGGTACTGATCACGATCGGTGTTGCGATTGCCGCTTCAGGCGGCAACGCAATCAAGCGCTGAGGACTTTGCGGCCCTTGGCGCGGCGACGCGACAGGATCTTGCGGCCGTCGGCGGTCTTCATACGAGCACGGAAGCCGTGATCGCGCTTGCGCTTGAGGTTGCTGGGTTGGAACGTGCGCTTGGTGGCCATTGGGGCACCTGTATGAAGTGGACGGAAAGAACCGGAAATTCTATAGACCCTACCGGGGTCACGTCAAGTCTTGCTTGACAAAGCTATCCACAGGCCGGTGTACATCTTGTGGATGAGCCTGTGAATAAAACCGGGACAAGCATTCCCGCATCGGGCCTGCGGTGGTAGTCTGGGCCATCCACTTTCCCCCTTCCGGCCTGTGGCCCGGCGGCTTTCTGCGCCCGGCTGGCAAGCCTTTGACGACTATTGCTGATGGATGCCTGGACACGTTGTCTCGAACGTCTGGAGGCGGAATTTCCGCCCGAAGATGTCCACACCTGGTTGAAGCCGCTGCAGGCCGACCAACGCGCTGACAGCCTTGTGCTGTACGCGCCAAATGCCTTTATTGTCGACCAAGTGCGCGAACGCTACCTGCCGCGCATCGGCGAACTGCTGACCCATTTCGCCGGTTTCGGCGAGGTGATCCTGGAAATCGGTTCGCGCCCGCGGGCGCCGGAACCGGCCCCGCTGGTCGCCCCGGCGGCCAGCTATGTGCCGGCCGCGCCGGTGGTGCCGTTCAACGGCAACCTCGACTCGCACTACACCTTCACCAATTTCGTCGAAGGCCGCAGCAACCAGCTCGGTTTGGCGGCGGCATTCCAGGCGGCGCAGAAGCCGGGTGATCGTGCGCACAACCCGCTGCTGCTGTACGGCGGCACCGGCCTGGGTAAAACCCACTTGATGCTGGCCGCTGGCAATGCCATGCGCCAGGCTAATCCGGCGGCAAAAGTGCTGTATCTGCGTTCGGAACAGTTCTTCAGCGCGATGATCCGTGCGCTGCAGGAAAAGACCATGGACCAGTTCAAGCGCCAGTTCCAGCAGGTCGACGCGCTGCTGATCGATGACATCCAGTTCTTCGCCGGCAAGGACCGCACCCAGGAAGAGTTTTTCCACACCTTCAACGCTTTGTTCGATGGCAAGCAGCAGATCATCCTGACCTGCGACCGCTATCCGCGCGAAGTGGAAGGCCTGGAAGCTCGGCTGAAGTCACGCCTGGCCTGGGGTTTGTCGGTGGCCATCGAGCCGCCGGACTTCGAAACCCGTGCTGCCATCGTGCTGGCCAAGGCCCGCGAACGCGGCGCCGAGATTCCGGACGACGTGGCGTTCCTGATCGCCAAGAAGATGCGCTCCAACGTGCGCGATCTGGAAGGTGCGCTCAATACGCTGACCGCCCGCGCCAACTTCACCGGCCGCGCGATCACCACCGAGTTTGCCCAGGAAACCCTGCGCGATCTTCTGCGTGCCCAGCAACAAGCCATCAGCATCCCCAATATCCAGAAAACGGTTGCCGACTACTACGGCCTGCAGATCAAGGATCTGTTGTCCAAGCGGCGCACCCGTTCACTGGCCCGTCCGCGCCAGGTCGCCATGGCGCTGACCAAGGAACTGACCGAACACAGCCTGCCGGAAATCGGCGATGCCTTTGCCGGCCGCGACCACACCACGGTGCTGCACGCCTGCCGGCAGATCCGCACGTTGATGGAAACCGACGGCAAGCTGCGCGAAGACTGGGACAAGCTGATCCGCAAGCTCAGCGAGTAGGCCCGGGCGCTGCCCTGTGGAAACGCTCATCGGTGAAGCAGGTGGGAAAACCATTGGGGCAGCGAGGTCTGGGCGGTAAGTGGAGCGAATGATGCACGGACGCCACTGCGGCGTCATCGCACAAAACGGTGCATGATTCGGGGGCAGGCTTGGGAGAAGTTGTGGATAAAATTGGTCGGCAAAACCGCGTCAAAATTATCCACAGGTTCACCCACCTGCTCAGCGTCAGTAATACATGGGTTTCAGTTTCAATAAAACATTTAAAAACAAACACTTAGGTGTGTTTTAAGCCAAATCTGGCTCTACCAGCACCACCAAGCTTTTGATTTAATCCACATCTTTTAAAAGCATAGGGGCACGAAACCACATGCGTTTCACACTGCAGCGCGAAGCCTTTCTCAAGCCGTTGGCCCAGGTCGTCAACGTGGTTGAACGCCGTCAGACCCTGCCGGTTCTGGCCAATTTCCTCGTCCAGGTTCAGGGCGGCCAGCTTTCGCTGACCGGTACCGACCTGGAAGTCGAGATGGTCTCCCGCATCGCGGTCGAAGATGCCCAGGACGGCGAAACCACGATCCCGGCGCGTAAGTTGTTCGAAATCATCCGTGCCCTGCCCGACGGCAGCCGCATCACGGTTTCGCAGACGGGCGACAAGATCACCGTCCAAGCAGGACGCAGCCGCTTCACTCTGGCGACCCTGCCGGCGAATGACTTCCCGTCGGTTGACGAAGTTGAAGCCACCGAGCGCGTCGTCGTACCGGAAGCAGCGCTGAAGGAACTGATCGAGCGCACTGCCTTCGCAATGGCGCAGCAGGACGTGCGCTATTACCTCAACGGCCTGCTGTTCGACCTGCGCGACAGCATCCTGCGCTGCGTCGCAACCGATGGCCACCGCCTGGCGCTGTGCGAAACCGCACTGGAAAACGATAACGGTGCCAAGCGCCAGATCATCGTGCCGCGCAAGGGCGTGACCGAATTGCAGCGTCTGCTGGAAGGCGGCGAGCGCGAGGTTGAGCTGGAAGTCGGCCGTAGCCACGTGCGCATGAAGCGCGACGATGTCACCTTCACCTCGAAGCTGATCGACGGCCGTTTCCCGGATTACGAAGCAGTGATTCCGATCGGCGCCGACCGCGAAGTGAAGGTTGAGCGTGAAACCCTGCGTGCTTCGCTGCAGCGTGCGGCAATTCTTTCCAACGAGAAGTACCGCGGCGTTCGCGTCGAAGTGACCCCGGGCCAGCTGAAGATCAGCGCGCACAATCCGGAGCAGGAAGAAGCCCAGGAAGAGATCGAAGCCGATACCGTGGTCAGCGATCTGGCCATCGGCTTCAACGTGAACTACCTGCTCGATGCCCTGTCGGCACTGCGCGATGAGCACGTTGTCATCCAGCTGCGTGATTCCAACTCCTCGGCACTGGTGCGTGAAGCCAGCAGCGAGAAGTCGCGTCACGTGGTGATGCCGCTGCGTCTCTGACCTGCAGGTTCCACGTGGAACACGAAGAAGCCCGGCCTGATGCCGGGCTTTTTTGTGGCTTGGATTCTGACTGAGGTTCCACGTGGAACAGGCGGGACGCGGCCCCGAGTTCGCCGGCTTCTGGACGATTGCGCCCTATCCCCTGCTTCCTGGCGAGGTGCAACGACGTGGTGGCAGATCTTGGACTGATGAGAGTCTCGCGATTTCCTTCAGCTACCGTGCCAGGTACTGATTCCGGTAGCTGAGCCCAAACATCTGGTTCCAGCTCATTCCGATCGCTCTTGCCGCTGTCTTCGGAGCTCACTGAGATCCGTGTACTGGTTTTCTATCTGGACGATCGCTTCAGCGCTTAGCGGAAGGGCTTTGATGTGCAGGACTCCTTCCCTGCCTGGCTACCTTGGCGGGCAGGACCGAGCTGGATGCCGTTGAACTTTGGCAGTAGCCAACCTGATCGAAGATCAGCAGCTCAAATTCCTTGATGCTTCGGACCGTCACGCCCGATACCCATGCAGAGCTCGGGTTCGCAGATCAAAGCGAGCAGCTCAATCCGTGAAATCCGGGGCCCGGGACCTTGATCGGCCGATCAGAATTCAAGAAATCCGCACCCTTTCCGGAGCATCTCCAAAGGACCAGCAAAGCAGACGGGGCAGCCAGCTCGGATCGACCTCGGATTTTTTGAAATCTGAATCTTGCAGCTGGATCCCAGTACCCAGAATTCAAAGATTCACGGCTCTGGTTTTTCGCCTTTCCTGGGTGCGTGTTTTCTCAGCTCTATGCTTTAAATCTGAGAATAAATCAAAAGCTTGGTGGTGATGGTAGGAGCAGATTTCATGTAAAACTGGCTTAAGTGATTGTTTTACATTGACTTATTGGCACTGAAACCCCCTGTAAAACAGGGCTTCTAGCCTGTGGATATCTGTGGATAAGGTCGAAGAGGCCTCTCAAGGCCTCTTTTATCCACAGATTGCCCCACTTATACACAGGGTTTGTACCCGGACCTATACATGCTCCAAAAAACACCCCATTTCGTGAAATCTGCGCAGCTGCGGCCCAGGCCGCTACTCAGATTTGAAGAAATCCTGTGATGTTCCACGTGGCACAGATCGCCGTTGTTCCTGCGAACGCGTTTGGGCCTACTCATCGGGCTGTTCGAACTTGGCGGATGCTTTAAGCTGCGCATGGCCAGCCACGGACCCCGTGTTGGCGTCGTGCTTTCTGTCGAGCGTCAATGCATATCGTCCGTGTTGCCCTGAACCGCGTGCGTCGGTTCGATTCGGTGGAGCTGGCTCCCCGCCCCGGCATCAACCTGATTACCGGCGCCAATGGCGCGGGCAAGACCAGCGTGCTCGAAGCCCTGCACCTGATGGCCTATGGCCGCAGCTTCAGAGGCCGTGTCCGCGATGGTCTGGTGCAGAAGGGCGCCGAGAATCTCGACGTTTTTGTCGAATGGCAGGAGCGCAGCGACGCAGAACTCGGCGTTTCAACGCGCCGTGCAGGCTTGCGGCACAGCGGACAGGCCTGGAAAGGCCGTTTGGACGGCGAAGATGTGGCGCAACTGGGCAATCTTTGCGCCGCACTGGCCGTGGTTACCTTTGAACCGGGTAGCCATGCCCTGGTCAGCGGAGGCAGCGAACCCCGTCGTCGTTTCATCGATTGGGGATTGTTCCACGTGGAACCTGACTTTCTTCCCCTGTGGCGGCGCTACACGCGGGCCTTGAAGCAGCGCAATGCGCTGTTGAAGATGGGCGCGCCTGGGAAGCAGCTGGATGCCTGGGATTGGGAGATGGCTGAAGCCGGAACTCCCCTTACCTCCCGTCGCCAGCACTATCTGGAACGCCTGCAGGATCGGGCGGTCGCAATTGCTGCAGATCTGGCTCCTGGCCTGCAATTGAATGCGTTGGAACTGCAGCCGGGCTGGCGCCGGCACGAAATGTCGCTGGGCGATGCCTTGCTGCTGGCCCGCGACCGCGACCGTAGCGCGGGCTATACCTCGGTGGGCCCGCACCGGGCCGATTGGAGTGTTGGTTTCACGCAGATTCCGGGCCGCGATGCGCTGTCACGCGGGCAAGCCAAGCTCACCGCCCTGGCTTGCCTGCTGGGGCAGGCTGACGATTACGCCAGCCAACGCGGCGAATGGCCGGTAATCGCTCTGGATGACCTTGGCTCGGAGCTGGACCGCAATCACCAGCAACGCGTTCTGCACTTCTTGGCCGCAACGCCGGCGCAGATATTCATCACCGCAACGGAAACACCGGCGGCACTGGAAGCAGAACTGCAGCCGGCAGCTGTGTTCCACGTGGAACATGGCACCATCAATGCCGTAAGTTGAGCCTTCAGGGCGGAAATCCCCCCGGCAGGTATAATCGGAACGTCATCCCCTATCTCTCATGCCTGTTCCACGGAACGGCGCATGACCTGCGGAGCCTACGGCAAGCGCAATGAGCGAAGAACAGAACACCCCGGTCAACAACGGCAATTACGACGCCAACAGCATCACCGCATTGGAAGGCTTGGAGGCTGTTCGCAAGCGTCCCGGTATGTACATCGGCGACGTCCATGACGGCACTGGCCTGCACCACATGGTGTTCGAGGTTGTCGATAACTCCATCGACGAAGCGCTCGCCGGTCATGCCGACAACGTACTGGTCACCATCCATGCCGATGGCTCGGTATCGGTGGCCGATAACGGCCGCGGTATCCCGGTTGGCAAGCATGCGCAGATGAGCCAGAAGCTCGATCGCGAAGTCTCCGCTGCCGAAGTGGTGATGACCGTCCTGCACGCAGGCGGCAAGTTCGACGACAACAGCTACAAGGTTTCTGGCGGCCTGCACGGAGTCGGCGTCAGCGTGGTCAATGCGCTGTCGCAGAAGCTGCTGCTGGATATCTTCCAGGGTGGCTTCCACTACCAGCAGGAATACGCCGACGGCGCAGCGGTAACGCCGCTCAAGCAGCTTGAAACCAGCGACCGCCGCGGCACCATGCTGCGCTTCTGGCCGTCGGTGACTGCGTTCCACGGCAATGTGGAATTCCACTACGAAATCCTGGCGCGTCGCCTGCGCGAACTGTCGTTCCTGAATTCCGGCGTCAACATCACCCTGGTGGACGAGCGCGGCGAAGGCCGTCGCGATGACTACCACTACGAAGGCGGCATCAAGAGCTTCGTGGAGCATCTGGCGCAGGTGAAGACCCCGCTGCATCCGAACGTGATCGCGGTAACCGGCGAAGCCAATGGCATCGTGGTCGAAGTTGCGCTGCAGTGGACCGATTCCTACCAGGAAACGATGTACTGCTTCACCAACAATATTCCGCAGAAGGACGGCGGTACCCACCTTGCTGGCTTCCGTGCCGCGCTGACCCGCACGCTCAACAACTACATCGAGCAGAGCGGCATCGCCAAGCAGGCCAAGATCAGCTTCACCGGTGACGACATGCGCGAAGGCATGATCGCGGTGTTGTCGGTCAAGGTGCCGGACCCGAGCTTCTCCAGCCAGACCAAGGAAAAGCTGGTCAGCTCCGACGTCAAGCCGGCGGTGGAAAGCACCTTCGGCGCCAAGCTCGAAGAATTCCTGCAGGAAAACCCGAACGAAGCCAAGGCCATTGCCGGCAAGATCGTTGATGCTGCCCGTGCGCGCGAAGCCGCGCGCAAGGCCCGCGATCTGACCCGCCGCAAGGGCGCACTGGATATCGCAGGCTTGCCGGGCAAGCTCGCCGACTGCCAGGAAAAGGATCCTGCGCTGTCCGAACTGTTCATCGTCGAGGGTGACTCGGCAGGTGGCTCGGCCAAGCAGGGCCGCAACCGCAAGAACCAGGCGGTGCTGCCGTTGCGCGGCAAGATCCTCAATGTGGAACGTGCCCGCTTCGACCGCATGTTGGCCTCCGACCAGGTCGGTACGTTGATCACCGCGCTGGGCACCGGCATTGGCCGTGACGAGTACAACCCGGACAAGCTGCGCTACCACAAGATCATCATCATGACCGACGCCGACGTCGACGGCGCGCACATCCGTACGCTGCTGTTGACCTTCTTCTACCGGCAGATGCCGGAGCTGATCGAGCGTGGTTTCGTGTATATCGGCCTGCCGCCGCTGTACAAGATCAAGCAGGGCAAGACCGAGTTGTACCTCAAGGACGACCCGGCGCTGGATGCGTATCTGGCCAACAATGCAGTGGAAAACGCGGCGCTGATTCCGGCTGCCGGCGAGCCGCCGATCGAAGGCGTGGCGCTGGAAAAACTGCTGATGACCTACGCTGCTGCGCAGGAAACCATCAACCGCAATGCGCACCGCTACGACCGCGGTCTGCTCGAGGCGCTGGTCGATTTCACTCCGATGGATCTGGAACACCTGCGTAGCGCAGCGCCGGGCGAGGGTCTGGAGGCTTTGGCTGCACGCTTGAACCAGGGCAGCCTGGGCACGCCGCGTTTCAGCCTGGTACTGCAGGAACCGAATGAACAGCGCCCGGCCGCCGTGCTGGTGACCCGCCGTCACATGGGTGAGGAACACACTCAGGTGCTGCCGCTTGCCGCATTTGAATCAGGCGAACTGCGTCAGCTGCATCTGGCTTCGCAGTTGTTGCATGGCCTGGTACGCGAAGGCGCCACCATCAACCGTGGCAACAAGTCGTCCGAGATCACCGGTTTCGCGCAGGCACAGGCCTGGTTGATGGAAGAAGCCAAGCGCGGCCGCATGATCCAGCGCTTCAAGGGCCTGGGTGAAATGAACCCGGAGCAGCTGTGGGATACCACGGTGAATCCGGATACGCGCCGCCTGTTGCAGGTTCGCATCGAAGACGCGGTTGAGGCCGATCAGATATTCAGCACCTTGATGGGTGACGTGGTGGAACCGCGTCGTGACTTCATCGAGAGCAATGCGCTGAAGGTCATGAACCTGGATATCTGATCCAGCGCAACCGTCAGTGTGGGCGCCGGGAACGGCGCCCACCTTCTATCCGAGCCACGCCCCAGGTCCGCGATGTCCACCCTTCCCGACGTACCGCTCCCCTCGTCTTCCCCTGCCCTGTCCAAGCCCGGCTCGCCGGTGCGCGGCTTTGCCTTGGATCTATTGATCGGCATTGCCACGCTGCTGTTCCTGAGTGTGCTGGGCGGTCTGGTCTGGGCGTTATGGCGTGGTGTCGAGGTTGGCATGCAGGCTGCGCGCGACGGTGCTGCCCCGCCAGCAGCAGAGCTGGCAACCGCTTTGGGCACACCCGGTGCCTTGCCGCAGATGCTGATTGCACTAGTATCCACTGGTGGTGCGGCGTTGCTGCTGTACTTCCTGCGCCGTCGCGCCAGTCCGGCTGAGCGTGCGCAATCGAATCAGGCCATCCGCCGTCCATCCACCTGGGGGTGGATCGCAGTCGTCGCTACCGGTGTTTTTCTGGGTAGCAGCGGGATTGGCTGGATCGCCAAGCAGATGGGCGTGGAGCCGGTGCCAACCAACCTGTTGCTGATGCAGCAGGCATGGGCGCAGTACCCACTGTTCCTGATCGTCTTCGCGGTAGTGCTGGCGCCGGCCTACGAAGAACTATTGTTCCGTCGCGTGTTGTTCGGACGCCTGTGGGCCGCCAATCGTCCCCTGCTGGGCATCGTGCTCAGCAGCTTGGCATTTGCCTTGGTGCACGAGATCCCCGGTACCAGTCCCAACAGCTTCCCGGCGATGCTGCAGCTGTGGTTGATTTACGGCGGCATGGGCGCTGCTTTTGCATGGGTTTATCGCAGGACAGGAACGCTGTGGGCGGCGGTAATCGCCCATGCGCTGAACAACGCGGTTGCGTTGGCGGCGATGGTGCTGTTCGGCACGCAATAAAGCTGCCAGCGGTTGACGAAAAATTAAGCAAGACACTCGCACACTGCAGACGTGAACGAGGGGATCCCGGATGAAAGCTGTCGGACTAGCCGTTGTTGCCGCGCTGTTGCTCAGCGCATGCGCCACCACCACCTCGCCCACCGGGCGACGTCAGGTCATAGGAGGCATATCGCAGCAGCAGCTGGATCAGCTCGGCGCGCAGGCCTTTGCAGAAACCAAGGCCAAGCAGACGCTCAACCGCGATGCCAAACAGAACGCCTACGTGCAATGCGTGGTCAACGCCTTGGTCGCGCAATTACCCTCTCAATACCATGGCGTACGCTGGGAAACCGCGGTGTTCGTAGAAAAAGAACCCAACGCCTTCGCCCTGCCCGGCGGCAAGGTCGGGGTGAATACCGGCATCTTCACGGTTGCAAAGAACCAGGATCAGCTGGCGGCGGTGATCGGCCATGAAATCGGCCATGTGATCTCGCGCCATCACGAAGAGCGGCTTACCCGCCAGCAAAGCACGCAGGTGGGGTTGGGCATTCTGGGTGCGCTGGCTGGCGCCGCCTACGGTGACACCGCCGCCAGCGCGGTCAACCAATTCGGTGGAATGGGCGCACAAGGCCTGATCCTGCTACCCGGCTCCCGAACTCAGGAAAGTGAGGCTGACGTGGTGGGGCAACGCCTGATGGCACAGGCCGGCTTTGACCCCTCACAAGCTGTGAATCTGTGGCAGAACATGATGGCAGCCAGCGGGAATCGCTCTCCGCAGTGGCTTTCCACCCACCCAGACCCGGCCAACCGTATCCGTGAGTTGCAACGTGACACTCCTGCGTTGGAGCCTGTATTTCAGCAGGCTAGGCGTTCCGGTGTAGTCCCTCGCTGCGGTTAGTTGTAGGAAATTGCTGCAGTACACCATCAGAAGTGATTTCTCCGTCAAATAATTTCTGATACGTTTGTGTGCTCGGTTTCGTTCCGACAGTTTGAATTTCTACCGCCACGGCGGCCCTTCGAGGTGAAACATGATCTTCCGCAGCCAAAAGCACGCCGTGCTCTCCATCCTCATCGCCACTGCATTGGGCGGTGTTGTCGTCGCTGACGCTGCGGCGCAGTCGGCGCGCTCTGCTGAGCGTCGTGGCAACAAGGACAGTGCCAAGGCTGAAGTGTTGTACCCGGAAGCTACCCGCGTGGAGCCGAAGGGCAAGGCGTCCTCGAAGATGGGGAGCAAGCTCAACAAGCTGTTCGCTGCCTACAACAAGCAGGAATTCGCGGAAACCCGCACCCTGGCCGACGAAATCCTCGCTTCGCCGGATGCCAATGATTACGACAAGGCCGTCGCCAACCAGCTGGCGTCGCAAGGTGCTTACAACCTTGAAGACAACGCCGCTGCCAAGCAGTACCTGCAGCAGGCGATCGCGCTGAACCAGCTTGACAACAACGGTCACTTCCAGGCGATGTTGATGCTTGCCCAGCTGCAGTTGCAGGATGACCAGCTGGTGGAAGGCCTGGCCAATCTGGACAAATATTTCGCCGAGTCGAAGTCGAACAAGCCTGAAGAACTGATCATCAAGGGCCAGGCGCTGTACCAGAGCGAAAAGTACGCCGAGGCCATTCCGGTGCTGAAGGCAGCCATTGCCGCCTCGCCCGAGCCGAAGGACACCTGGAACCAACTGCTGATGGCCTCCTACTCCGAAGCCGGCCAGACCGGTGAGGCAGTGAAGGAAGCGGAAGCGCTGGCGGCCAAGAACCCGGCCGACAAGAAAGCCCAGCTCAACCTGGCCAGCATGTACATGCAGGCCGACCAGATGGACAAGGCTGCCGCAGTGATGGACAAACTGCGCACAGCCGGACAGCTCACTGAAGAGCGCGAATACAAGCAGTTGTATTCGATCTATGCCAACACCGACAACAAGGAACGGGACGTCATTGCGGTGATCAACGAGGGTATCTCCAAGGGCATCCTCAAGCCGGACTACCAGACCTATCTGGCGCTGGCGCAGTCGTACTACTACACCGAGCAGGTGCCGCAGGCGATCGAAGCCTGGAAGAACGCGGCCCCGCTGTCCAAGGACGGTGAGACCTACCTGAATCTGGCTCGCGTTTTGCATGCGGAAGGCCGTATCCCCGAAGCAAAGCAGGCCGCGCGTGACGCATTGGCGAAGGGCATCAAAAACCCGGCAGATGCAAACAAAATCATCAACCTGAAGTAAGCAGGAATAACGCCTGAACAGCTGTAATTTTGATGCGCAGCTGGTCAGGATTGGTATAAGCTTGGAGGTTCCTGCGGTGTCATGCACCGCTGAATCAGGGGTGGCTTCACACCACCACCCCGACCCCACTAAAGAGTTCTTGGCGCATGACGGAACAACTGGTCTTCCACCACAGGTATGACACCCAGAAAGAAACGGGCCTGAGCTGGCCGCGTATCGCGGGTATCGCATTTGTAATCGCACTGCATCTTGCAGCCCTGATGATGCTCCTGATTCCGGCCGTTGCCCCCAAGGCAGCTGCGGAGAAGGAACGCAACGTCATGGTGACGTTGGTCGACGCTCCGCCGCCGCCACCGCCGCCGCCGCCGCCGCCGCCGCCGCAGGACACCCCGCCGCCGCCGGTCAAGAATCTGGCGCCGCCGAAGGCTTCGCCGCTGACGCCGCCGCCGGAAGCACCGCCGATCGACGTGGCCGAGCCACGTCCGACCGACGTGGTCACGCCGCCGTCGCCGCCTGCACCGCCGTCACCGCCGGTTGATATCCAGGCCAGCGTGGACATCTCGTCCAAGGCCATGAACCCGCCGCGTTACCCGCCGGCTGCATTCCGTGCCGGTATCCAGGGCGAGGTCATCCTGATCATTGATGTCGATGCCAGCGGCAACGTCACCAATGTGTCTGTCGAGAAGTCCAGCCGCAACCGCGACCTCGACCGAGCTGCAATGGAAGCGGCGCGTAAGTGGAAGTTCAACCCCGCCCAGAGCGGTGGATCGAAGGCAGCTGGTCGCGTCCGCGTCCCGGTCAACTTTGCGCTGAGCTGATCCAAGGGGCGGCTTTGATAGCCGCCACCAGGTCAGGTCAACATTAGCTACACCCTTTAACACCACACACAACAAAGGTAAGCGTCATGCTGCAGGAAATTTTCATCGCCGCTGCTGCCGGGGGCAACGCAAACAACGCTCTCTCGCAGATGGGCTTCGAGCATCTGATCCACGAAATGACCACCAAGCCGGGCGACTTCGCCGTCTCCTGGGTTGTTCTGTTGACCCTGGTGATCATGTCGGCCATGTCCTGGTACTGGACCGTCATCAACATCTTCCGCACCGCTCGCCTGAAGTCGGCTGCTGATCGCGTGCCGTCGCAGTTCTGGGATGCCCCGAACGCACAGGACGCCATCCGCGCCATGGAAGAGCAGCCGGCTTCGGAGCCGTTCTCCAAGATCGCTCTGGACGCAGCCCAGGCTGCTGCCCACCACCAGCAGGCTGGTGCTTCGGAAACCCTGAGCCGTTCGGAATTCGTTGACCGCGCCCTGCGTCAGGCCGTGACCCGCGAATCCAACAAGCTGCAGGGCGGCATGATCCTGCTGGCCACCGTCGGTGCAACCGCTCCGTTCGTGGGTCTGCTGGGTACCGTGTGGGGCATCTACGGCGCGCTGATCAAGATCGGTGCAACTGGTTCGGCCTCGATCGACGCCGTTGCCGGCCCGGTGGGTGAAGCACTGATCATGACCGCCATCGGTCTGTTCGTGGCTATCCCGGCCGTGTTCGCCTTCAACTTCTTCAGCAAGATCAACAGCGCGACTGTCAGCAAGTTCGACACCTTCGCTCACGATCTGCACGACTTCTTCGCCACCGGTTCGCGCGTTCGCTAATCCGGCAGCTTAAGTAAGTCTTCGCAACGATATAGACGGAGCCCGTTATGGCTTTCAGTAGTGGTAACAGCAGCGGCCCAATGGCCGACATCAACGTCACTCCCCTCGTGGACGTGATGTTGGTGCTGCTGATCATCTTCATCATCACGGCTCCCCTGATGTCCCATAAGGTCAAGGTGGAGTTGCCGGAAGCCAACCTGATCCAGAATCCGGATACTGCGCCAGATCGCAAGAATCCGATTACGGTGGCGGTCAAGGAAGACGGCAAGCTCTACTGGAACGACGAAGAGGTCTCCAAGGAGACCTTGGAGTCACGTTTCGCGACCGCTGCACAGCAGACGCCGCAGCCGCCGTTGAATCTGCGTGGTGATAAAACCACCAAGATGAAGGTGATCAACGAGGTCACCAAGATCGCGCAGGGTCAGGGCATGCTGGATGTCGGTTTCGTTGCCACCAAAGACAAACAGGGGCAATAAGACATGGCATTCAGTAGTGGTGGAAACAGGGGCCCAATGGCCGACATCAACGTCACGCCCCTCGTGGACGTGATGCTGGTGCTGCTGATCATCTTCATCGTTACCGCGCCGATCATGACGTACCCGATCGCCGTGGATCTGCCGCAGCGGGTTATCAATCCGCCGCCGCAGCTGCGCGAGCCGCCGCCGCCGATCGACCTCCGCGTCGACGCCAGCAACCAGGTTTACTGGAACAATAGTCCGGTGAACGTGGGCGACCTGCAGCAGAAGATGGAAGAAGAAGTACAGAAGGATCCGACCAACCAGCCGGAACTTCGCATCGAAGCAAGCCCGGATTCGGAGTACGACGTCATGGCCAAGATCCTGGCCCAGGCGAAGAACGCTCAGATGAAGAAGATTGGCTTCGTGCAGTAAGCAATACTGCAATACCAAGTCATGACGCGACTGGAAAACGCCCTCCTTGTGGGGGCGTTTTTTTTTGCCTTTCAAGCCTTGCTCCTGTTCACGGGGTTAGCGGCAGCTTGCAAACCACCGCATCGCTGTTTTTCGAAGATTCCCGGGTCGGCGGGAGCTGATGTGCTGTGATGGACTGATGCAGATCGGAACCGGTCCAAGGGTTGCTCGACACTTTTCCGAATCCACGAAGAGCAGGTCGGGCTGCGTCCAACCGTGCTCCACGCAGCGTTGCGTGGGGCCCAGGAATGGCGATCCGCAGCCCTACCCCCGTCCTGCAGCAGAAATACCTGCCAACATGCTCGTCATCGAAGCGACTTACCAACAGTTGCCTGTGGATGGAACCTTGCGGGGGGCGGACTTTGATTGAAGTCCCCAACCAGCCTGTGGATTACTCAGACGTGATCCACGTGGAAATCGATCGCCACTGATCACCAGCCGACCGCGAATGCGTGTTTGGCACTGTGGATAAATCGAACGGGAAAGACAGCCTCGCCTGATGCAAGTCGGCCCTGCCCGTTCGCACCACGCCATGTGGATAACGATCGCAGATGATGCGGACTGCCGACGATCAGGGAGCCGCAATTCGCGTGCATGCAACTGTGTCGTGTCTCATGCCAGGGGTCTTCGGGAAGGGATTGAGCGGTTGCCAGGCAAGTGGGGTGAATCTTTACCGGTGGCAATTTTGGTTTGAATGCGCCGAAGTTCCGTTAACTTCGCAAAAGACGAGCCGAGGACCTAATCCGGGCGCGGCGAGTGTGCACTGATCGAGGCGTCAGCACCTGCTTCCCGGTCACGGTCAAAGCCAGTGCGCATCGGCTGGGATCGACCGCAACAACAGGTCGTCCGCAGCACTTCCAGCCGCTCCATAGCCTGTGGATAAACCATCGGGCACATGCCCTCGGAATCAGCACAAGCCAGGATCTGGATTGCTCCGCAATGGCGTTTCCAGCTTATCCACAACGCTGAGCGGTTCAGGCACGTCCCTACGAAACGCGATGCGAACGTATGTGGATAAGTGTGTGGATGTAAATTCACTTGGCCCGGACCCAGGGGCTTGGTGTGCTGCTGATGTCTTCGTCAGACCGGTTGGTACAACGTGTTGACCTGGAAACAGCGCGCGATTGCTGCCAGCCACGGCACTTTGGAAAGAGCTGGTGCCTGGCTTAGCTGCGCAGGTTTTCGGCTTCGGCAATAGCTGCGAGATAGCCCGCCACGCTTGCTTCGAGCCCGGTATACAAGGCTTCGCTGATCAAGGCGTGGCCGATGGAGACTTCCAGCACGTTGGGAACGTGGGCCAGAAACGCGGCCAGATTTGTCTGTGACAGATCATGGCCGGCATTGACGCCCAAGCCTGCAGCCTGGGCACGGCGGGCCGCATCGGCGAACAGCGCCAGGGATTCCCAAGGGTCACCTGCTGCATGCGCTTCGGCGTAGGGTCCTGTGTATAACTCGACACGATCGGCACCGAGCACGGCGGCCTGGGCAATGTCGGGGTTGCCGGCATCGACGAACAGGCTGACCCGGCACCCATGGGACTTCAACGTGGCGATCAACGGCCGCAGACGCTCACCATCGCGGCCGAAGTCGAAACCGTGATCGGAGGTGAGCTGGCCATCGCTATCGGGCACCAACGTTGCCTGGGCGGGGCGGGTCTGTTCGCACAGCTCAAGCAGGCCGGGGTAGCCCTCGCGCGCCGGCGCGAACGGATTGCCTTCGATATTGAACTCAACACCATGCTGCTGGGTGAGTGCTGAAAGCATCAGCACGTCGGCGGCGCGGATGTGGCGTTGGTCGGGACGCGGGTGCACGGTGATGCCATGGGCGCCCGCGCGCAGGCAGGTCATTGCTGCCCGCACCACATCCGGATCATTGCCGCCGCGCGAATTGCGCAGCACCGCGATCTTGTTGACGTTGACGCTGAGTGCGGTCATGGCTGCGGCAGCTCCCGGTCGCCAGCAGCCGCTGAGGGATTTGCGGGTGTCGGCACGATCGGGGCCTCTGGTGCAGCAGCAGCGGTATCGGCCTTGGGTTGCAGCTGTGCGCGCAGCGCCTGCAGTTCAGCGGCGTGCAGCGGACGCGGTGCTGAGCTCACACCGCTGAAGCGGGATACGTACAGACCCTTTGCCCACAACACCAGGAACACCAATGCAGCCACCAGGGCCAACACCAGCAGCCAGCTATGGGTGGTGGAAAAGGCAAGCACAAACGCGCCAAGCGCGAGCAATAGAAACAGCCAGTACATGACGATCTCCCTGTCAGAGGCATGCAGTGTAACGGCGCTGGCAGCACCGATTCCATGCATGGACAAGGGTTTGGCCGCTGTACCGGACAGCCGGTAGGTTCAGCGAAACAAGCGGACTCTGTTCAGCGCATTTCGGCCCGAATCAGACCCTTGCAGATCCTTGCCGGCGGGCCCTGCCCTATAGCAATGGCGACGCCAGCCGCGCGAAGGCCTCTGGCAGGCGCTTGCGCCACAGCGAGCGGTCGCGGATCAACTGCACCTCCTCGGCGCTGTCGAACTCGGTCCGCAGGATGGCTTCCAGTTCGCCGGTGAGCTTGAGGTCGGTATACATCATCGACAGCTCGAAGTTGAGCCGGAAACTGCGGTGGTCGAAGTTGGCGGTGCCGACGATGCAGGTGTCGTCATCAGCGATGAACGCCTTGCTGTGCAGCATGCGCGGGCCGTACTCGAAGATGCGCACGCCGGCCTCCAGCAGCTCATCGAAGTAGGAGCGCGCAGCCAGGGTGACGAATTTCGAATCGCTTTGCTTGGGCACCATCAGTCGCACGTCCAGGCCGCCGAGTGCGGCCGAGGTCAGCGCCATGCGCGCTGCCTCGCCGGGCACGAAATACGGCGTTACCAACCACACACGATGTTTGGCTTCCTGGATGGCGGCCACATGCAGGCGATGGATGGGCTCCCAGGCCGAATCCGGGCCGGACACCAGCACCTGCGCATCGATGCTGCCTTGCGCCCGGGTGGGCACATCGGCGGGGAACAGGTCGCCGCGCTCGAACAGCTCCGGGCCCTGTTCGGTGGCGTAGATCCAGTCTTCGAGGAACACCAGCTGCAGGCTGTGGACAACTTGTCCACGAATGCGCATGTGCAGGTCGCGGTATGCGTTCGGGTTGCGGCTGTCGTCTTCTTCGTCGGTGACATTGATGCCACCGGTGAATGCGACTTCGCCATCCACTACCACCAGCTTGCGGTGGGTGCGCATGTTCAACCACGGCCGCTTCAGTGGCTTGAGCAGCTGGCGTGGATGGAACCAGGAAACCTCAGCACCGGCATCGAGCAGCGGCCGTAGGAACTTCCTGCCGACTTTCGAAGAACCCACCGCATCCAGCAGTAAACGCACCTTGATGCCGGCGCGGGCACGCTCCACAAGCGCATCACGCATGGCGGTGCCGGCATGGTCGGGCTCGAAGATGTAGTACTCCAGGTTGACGTGGCGGCGTGCCTTGCCGATCGCATCGATGATGGCGGCATAGGTCGCCGCGCCATCCAGCAACCAATCGACATCAGTGGCGGTGCTCGGCGACAGCCCGGTGGTGGCCTGCCCTACCCGCGCCAGCTCGGTGCAGTTGGCATCGGGCGGACAGACTGCGTCATAGGTGCTCATCCCCTCGCGCGAACGACCGCGGCGCAGGCGTTGGCGCACGATCTTCTGCGGCCCGAACAGGTAGAACACGAACAGGCCGATATAAGGCAGCGCCGCCAGCGACAGGATCCAGCTCAGCGTGGCGACCGGCTCGCGCTTCTGCAGCACGATGTAGCAGGCCAGCACCAGCAGATAGGTGACATAGGCGGCGGCCAGGATCTGGGCGGCGTGGGGAATGCTGGACAGACTTGTCCACAGGTCTTGGAGGGCTTCGCGCATCCGGCGATTCTAGCCATCGCCGCTGGCGGCAGGGGCCCCCCGTTTTTTTTTATGAGCGGCGTAAGCCGCGAAGCCACTGCCGGATCCGGAACGGAAAGCGCTCGGCAGCCGCGGAATCGGGTATGGGCTTTGCGCGGTGGGATTGCCAGCTTCGCGGCTTACGCCGCTCCTACAAAAGCCGGAGGCGTTTGTGCATTGCATCATTTAATACATAAATGTAATATACCGGGATGGACAAATCCATCCCCGCCGCCGGCGGCTACGCCAGCATCGACCAGAAGCTGGCGATCAGCAGTGCCCGCCACCCCGGTTTTCCGCGCGACCAGGCCATGCTGGCGCGGTTGATCAAGCTGGTGCACAAGCTGTTTTGTGACCATGGCAACCAGCTGATGCGTGACTACGGCATCTCCCATCCGGAGTACAACGTACTGATGATGCTGGACGGCTCCGAGCAGGGCCTCAGCCCGTCGGAAATCAGCGAGGCGGCCAGTGAGAAATCCTCCAATGTCACCCGCCTGATCGACCAGCTGCTGGCCAAACAGCTGGTCAGTCGCGCAGCCAGTGCCGAAGACCGGCGCAAGCTGGTGGTGCGCCTGAGCCCGGCCGGTGAGCAGCTGATCGAGCAGGTGATGCCGGCGGTGATCAAGCAGCTGCAACACTTCTTCAGCGGCGTCGAGCCGGCAGAACTGCGCCACACCGAAACCGTGCTGACCCGCATCCTGATGGGCCTGGAACAACAGCCATGAGTACCCGACCGGCTGAGTACGCGCCGGGCGCGCAGCAGTCCCCTGACGCCAAGTTCCCCAACCCCTGGCTAGACACTTTCGCACAGGCCATGAGCGGCGAACGCGCGGTGTGGGCCTATATCGGCAAGGTGCTGGTGGCCTTGTACCTGTCCGGCTGGATCGCGATGCGGCTGGGCATGAGCTCGCCAGGCACGGCGATGATCACCGTGCTGGTGGTGATGAACCGCAATACCGGCATGGTGCTGGCCAAAGCCTTCTATCGCGGTGTCGGTACCGTGGTTGGCTGCGCGATGGCAGTGCTGATGGTGTCGCTGTTCCCACAAAGCCCGGTCGCCCTGGTGACGGTGATGGCGGTGTGGGCCGGCTTCTGTGCCGGTGGCTCGGTATGGAGCCGTGGCATGGCCTCGTACGGTTTCGTGCTGTCCGGTTACACCGTTGCGATGATCGTATTCCCGGTGCTCAACCACCCGCAGAACATCCTCAACAGCGCGCTGGAGCGCACGGGCGAAGTGCTGCTCGGCATGGCAGTGACCAGTGTGGTGTTCGACGTGCTGTGGCCCAACCGCCTGCGTGCCGGCCTGCGTGCGGCCGATGACGGCAACCTCAATGACTTCCTGGGTTTTGTCGCAGATGCGATCGGCGGCCGCCTGCACGGCTTTGAAGTGATCGAGCGCACCCAGAGCCGGGTGGTGCAAGGCGCGATCAACTTCGAAGACCTGCGTGCGATGGCGTACTTTGACGACCCGATCCTGCGCAGCAACAACGGCCAGCTGAAGCTGATCAACCAGCACTTCATGGCAGCCACCTCGCGTTTCCAGGCATTGCACCACCATATCGATCGCCTGCATCGCAGCAAGGACGACGCCCTGGTCGCGGCGATACGGGCAAGCCTGAAGCCACTGTCGCAGCTGCTGGACGACAGCACGCTGCGTGACGACGTCCCTGCCCTGGCCAAGGCCCTGCAGCACTGGTGTGGACAACTCAATGGCGTGTTCGCCCGTGAACGGCGCGTGTTACCAGCAGACCTGCAGACCGGCTTCGATGCAAGCTCCCTGCTGGTGCGCCGCTTTGCCGAAGAGCTGCAGGCTTATCTAGGCGCCAAGGCGCGAATGGAAACCGGCAACGGCCGCCTGCGGGCACGCGCGCCGCGCTTGAGCAAGGTGCGCTTTACCCGCGCCAATGACTGGTATGCGATTGCCTTGGCCGCCGTGCGCTGCTTCGTGGTGATGCTGGCCCTGTCGCTGCTGTGGTTGAGCAGCAGCTGGAACCAAGGCGGTCTGGCGGTATTCGGCATGGCCGCGCTGGTGGCGATGTCCTCCGCCGCTCCCGACCCATTGTGGGTAGTGCGTCGGGCCACCATCGGCCATGTCATAGCGCCGTTCTTCGCGGTGCCTGGCTTCATCGCGATGGCATTGGGATCGGACTTCCCGATGTTGGTGTTGCTGACCCTGCCATCGATGATCGCCTCGCTGTACATCTCCACCCGGCCGCGCTTCGCGGTGACCGGCTTGGCCTTGAACGTTGGCATCCTGGTCTCGTGGAACATGGGCCCGCATTTCCATCCCAGCGCGCAGACCTATCTGGACAACTCGTTGACGCTGGCGGTCGGCGCCTTCATTGCAACCGGTGTGTTCATGCTGGTGCCGGGCCTGCCCGGCAGCAAGCAACGTCAGCGGCGCCTGCTGGAGCGCCTGCGTGCGCAGGTGCAGTTGGCGGTAAGCGCACCGCTGCCCGGGTTGCTGCCGAAGTTTGAAAGCGTCAGCCGCGAACTGTTCCAACAGGTAGCCAGCCGCACCGCGCCCGGCAGCCGGCCATCGCGGCAGTTGTTCGAGTGGGCCTTGCTGGTGCACGAAGCCGGCCATTGTGCGATCGATCTGCGCCATGACCTTGCCGAGCAACAGCTGCCAGCCACGCTGCACGCACGGATCGAACAGGCGCTGGCACTGCTCGGGCAGCTTTACCGCGAACCGCAGGCACGCACCCTGCGCGATGCCAAGGCCAGCGTGCAGGGCGCGCTGAGTGAGCTGACCGGCCCGCAACCGCAGGCGCTGCGCGCCGTGCGCGATCACCTTTACCTGCTGCAGATGAGCTTGGATGACAGCGCCTCGGTGCTGGCCGCCTATGTGCAGCGTTCCCGCCGCCAGCAGCGCCTGAAGGAGGCCCGCCATGCCGTTTGAAGTATCCATCGGCGATATCTATTTCCCCGGCTCGCTGGTGCTGGTGGTGCTGTTGCTGCCGGTGTTCGGCCTGCTCGATTACGGCCTGGGCCGGGTAGGCCTGTACCGCCGCGCGCTGCACCCCTCGCTGGTGCGCGTTGCCCTGTTTGCCAGCATTTACTGCCTGGCCTTGTTGTTGTTCCTGCCGCACTTTTCCTGATTGAGGATGTACCGATGAAAACCGCCAGCCTGATACGAGGCGGTGTCACCACAGTGGTGGTGCTGCTGGCCGCAGTGCTTGCCTACGTGGTCTGGCACCAATACATGCTTAGCCCGTGGACGCGTGATGCGCGCCTGCGCGCCGAGGTGGTGCGCATTGCGCCGGATGTATCCGGCCTGGTCACCGAAGTGGCCGTGCACGACAACCAGCTGGTCAAGCAAGGCGAGTTGCTGTTCGTCATCGACCGCGACCGCTATGCACTGGCGGTAGCCAAGGCCGAAGCCGATCTGCAGGCCGCCGAAGCCGCTGCGCGCGCTGCCGGCGCATCGATCTCAGCCGCCAGCGCCGGTGCCAGTGCCAGCCAGGCCGAGTTCCAGATGCGCCAGGAGCAGGCGCAACGCCGCGCCCAGCTCGACGGCATCGTCTCGCGTGAATCGCAGGCTGATGCACGCGCCGTGGCACAGGCCGCACAGGCCAGCTGGAAGCAGGCACAGGCCAGCGCGCATGCCGCCAGCGCCAGCAGCCAACAGGCCAGTGCCGCCCTGCAACAGGCGCGGGTGACACTGCAGCAGGCGCAGCTGGAACTGGCTCGCACCGAAGTACGCGCCAGCGCCGACGGCACCATCACCAACCTTGACGTGCGTGTAGGCGACTACGCCGCCGCCGGTCAGGCGCGGATGGCGCTGGTCGCCAGCGAAGGCATGTGGGTGTACGGCTACTTCGAGGAAACCAAGCTGCCGAAGATCCACCGCGGTGATGCCGTGGATATCCGCCTGATGGCCGGCGGCGTGCACCTGCAGGGCAAGGTTGAAGGCATTGCCACCGGCATCGCCGATGCAGCTGGCCCCACCAGCACCAACCTGCTGGCCGAGGTCGAGCCGACCTTCAACTGGGTACGGCTGGCGCAGCGCGTGCCGGTGCGGGTCAGCATCGATCCGCAGTCGGTACCGGACGATGCCGTGCTCAGCGCCGGCATGAGCGCCACCTTGGTGATCAAGCCCAAGGCCGGCTGAAGCACGGTCCGGATGAATGCGGGGCGTCGCAGATCCTGCGACAGCCGCGCGTTAGCGTAGGCGCATGCCTACCCCGATCAAGGGCCGCGGTGCCAGCACCTACCTGCCCGGCCGTTTCGAAACCCTGACCAGCGAAGCCGTCGATGACGGCTGGGCGGTCGATGAGAGCGAGGAATTCGCCGCCGCCAGGCTGCGCACCGACGTGCGCCCGGAAACCGCGCGCAGCATCATCAGCCGCAATAACTCACCGGACGTGGGCTTCAGCCAATCGGTCAATCCGTATCGCGGCTGTGAGCACGGTTGCTCGTATTGTTTCGCACGGCCGACGCACGCCTATCTGAATCTGTCGCCGGGGCTGGATTTCGAAACCAAGATTTTCGCCAAGACCAATGCTGCCGAAGTGTTGCGGCGCGAACTGTCCAAGCCCGGCTATGTGCCGCAGCCGATCGCCTTGGGCATCAACACCGATGCCTACCAGCCCATCGAGCGCAAACTCGGCATCACCCGCCAACTGATCGAGGTGATGCAGGAAACCCGGCATCCGTTCTCGCTGATCACCAAGAACGCACTGGTCGAGCGCGACATGGATCTGCTGGCGCCGCTGGCCGAGCAGCAACTGGTCAGCGTGCACTTCTCGGTGACCTCGCTGGACCCACATCTGTCAGCCAAGCTTGAACCGCGTGCGTCGGCTCCGCATGCACGGCTGCGTGCAATGCGCAGGTTGAGTGATGCCGGCATCCCGGTAGGCGTGATGGTGGCGCCGGTGATTCCGTGGATCAACGACGCCGAACTGGAATCGGTGCTGGAGGCCTCACGCGATGCCGGTGCCAGCAGCGCCGGTTACGTGCTGCTGCGCCTTCCCTACGAGGTAGCACCGCTGTTCCGCGATTGGCTGGATGCGCATTACCCCCAGCGCGCGGAGCATGTGATGAGCACCATCAACCAACTGCGTGGCGGCAAGGATTACGACAGCCAGTTCGGCAAGCGCATGCGTGGTGATGGCGTGTATGCCGATCTGCTTGCAAACCGCTTCAAGCTGGCCAGCAAGCGGCTGGGCTTCAACGCATCGCGCCAGCAATGGCCGTGGTTGGATTGCAGCAAATTCATTGCACCACTGCCGCCGAAGAAACCGTCACTGCAGGGTGAGTTGTTCTGAAGAGTGGGATGCAGTGAGTGAGCATCAGCTAAGCAAGCCTCGCGCTGATCAGCTCCGTTCTCGACCCTGGCACGGAATCTGCAATTGAGGTCGGCTTCTGGTATGCCCTGGTTCCAAAAAGTCATAGCTGCGGAAGTAACGATTGCGCATGGTGTGGGGTAAGGTTGCGCCGGTCCGCAGGAGTTGGTGAAGAACATCAACAACAGAATTGATTGAAGGGAACTTTGGTGAAGAAGGAACTTCTATTGACGGCTATTGCAGTTGCGGTGGTGACCGCGATTACGTTGTGGCCGGGTACGAAATCACCGGATACAGCCAATGTGTTGAATCCAGGAGAATTCGTTTCGTCCAAGCAAGACTCCATGGTTGATGCAGCAAGGAAGGTGGAGCAGACCGGCGCGTCGGACGCATCCCATTCCGCATACAAAGATGCGGCTTATCAGAGGACGCGCCACTTCGCCGACGAGGTATTGCAGACACAGGCGCGTGCATACGCGGGAGAAGCTGCGGCACAGAGGCAGCTGGCCGAAATCTACGGGAACTGCCTTGCCTTGGGCCAATCACCCGCAGCTTTCCTTCAAGGCGTGGCAGCGACGGCGCGTCTACATGCCAATCGCGCATCAGCGCGCCAGATGGAGATCGCAGCACAGCAATTGGTCGCCGAATGTGGGCAGGTGGATGGGGGTCAGGCTGTGCCATTGGAGGCGCAGAAACTGTGGCTCGCGCAGGCGGCAAAAGGAGGGGATTTAACCGCGAAAGTACGCATGGCGATGTACTACCCGAATGAGGCAGCAGCCTTTCCGGTCGCCGCAATTGTCGAACAGGCGCTGATGGCTGCAGACGCAAGTGCGTTGTTCGATCTGGGCCAAGTGCTCAATGGCAGAGCCGGCATCGCATTGGATGAACGAAGTGCTGTGCTCAGCGGAGAGCAGGGCGGATACGCGCTGAGTATCGTGGCATGCCGGCGGGGATTGGACTGTAGTGGCGATTCACGTGTGATGCGGTCGGTGTGCCTGAATACAGGTGCGTGTGAAAGCGCGTCCTATGAAGATTTCGTCCGTAGCCATCTTGTTCCGATTGGAGAAATGGAAGGCCTCGATAGACGGGTGGCTGCTGTGGCGGAGCTTGTGAAATCCCATTGATAAGGAAAGTCAAATGAAACCAGCGACAAGCATTGCGAGAAATCGAAAGTGGATTCTGATCGCCTGCCTGGTGGCGACAGCGGTCATTGCGAAGACGATATCAATCGACGTCAGCAAGAAGCCTTACGACACAGTGGCACCGGCCATAGGTATTGATGTCTCTACCTCGGGTGATTTGAAGATCGCTGCGCTATTGGGGCTGATGGGCATGTACAGAGTTGCCAACGGCATTCTTTCGGCGCCAATAGGCACGATCATCGAGGTCAAATGGTCCGACGGAAGCGCGGAGCAGGCATTGGTGGCCTGTTTGGTGGGGACACCCTGCGTACAACCCATACCTGGAACGCAACGCGGAGCCCCTGGCGGCGGTGGCGGGTCAGTTACATGGGATGGCGCAGCAGGTGATGGCGCCGGCGCCGGTGGATTTGGCGGCTTCGGTGGATTCGACGGTGGTTTTGGGGGGACGGGCGATATTGGCCTGTTGGAAACGATGTAGCTGGAAAGGGATGGATCCTGGTCGGACTACCCTCATTGCCCTTGCTGATCACATCTTCGTTGCAGGCAACGCATTGCTCTCGTTGGTGGCATCTACAATCTGGCTTGATTGGGATGATGCGCCAGGGCCGGGAACCGCCCAGCAGGTGCTTGGATAGATATGAACCAGCTGGCTGCTAGCTACGTTGCATCCATACAACACGTTGACAGCTATGTTCCTTGGAGCGGCATAGGCTGCGAAGCAGGCGGCAACGGAACTGCAGGCATCTACACCTCGGATCGATTGTCAGCTTCGCGGCTTATGCCGCTCCAACGCGTTATTTCAAGCAGTGGCCCAGCGGAACATCGCCTCGCGGTACAGGTGCTGAGTTACCCTGACGGCTGATTTCACGGGCCAAGAAGCCATGCGCAGGCAATACCACTTCCGTCCAAGCGGCGCTGGCCTGTTGGCCTGGGATGTGTATCGCTTGATTGCAATCAGCCGCGACCTTCCCGTCCACCGTGTGTCGCTGTCCGCGATCACCGAATTGGACGAAGCCTATTGGTGGGACGCCGGTTCACCACCTCCGACATGCAGGCAGGTCATTGAGCACATGCAGCTGGTGGAAGCAGCGGACCTGCAGTATCCGATCATCCTCTGCCCGCAGGGACGGGTGATGGATGGCATGCATCGCGTGGCCAAGGCGCTGTTGTTGGGAAAGAGCGAAGTCGCGGCAGTACGCCTGCCAGAGCTGCCTTCGCCAGATCATGTTGGCGTTGACCCGGACGATCTCTGCTACGACGACGTTTGAGATGTACTGATCACTGTAGTGCCGAGCCATGCTCGGTAGGGGCTCTACCGATAACACCTAAGCAGAGCATGGCTCTGCTCTACCCGCGTGAATGCTGCATCAGGATGCAGGGCGCATCTTGGTAACGCAGAGACTGCCCGACCATTGACTGAGGTGACCCCTGGATTGCTGTGTGTAGACGACACCGGTCAGAAGCAGATGTGTTTCCTGCAGGCCGGCGGAGCGTGGCACGCCATTGATCCAGATACCTTTGCTGAAATCGTGTGCATACATATCCACGCCCGCGTCTGCATAGAGTGCCGAGTGTTCGAACCCATACGAGTAGTAGCCTGCAACCGACACCGCGCGTCCTTCGTACGCGCGTCCGTTGGAGATGAGTTCGCTGACCGCGACTGACTGTGGAACACCGATGTAGCGCTTACAAGGGTTCTCCAATGCAGCTGTTGCAGTATTCATCGCCAGCGGCGCAGAAGGACAACCGCAGGCTGACAACAACAGCAAGGGCAGGGCCAGCAGCAGGACGCGAGCACCCGCACGTGTCATGTCGCATTTCCATACAACCGCTGCGCCGACTGGAACAAAATCCAACTCGTCGCAATGAACTTGTCTCCACCCTGCGGCCGATTGCCGCGATGAGTATGGGTGAATGCGGTAGGTGCGATCAGCAAGCTTCCCGTATGCGGCACCACCTTGCGTTGCTGGAACAGGAATTCGGTTTCGCCTTCTGCGAAACCATCATTGAGGTATAGCGTCCATAGCAGGTGCCGGTGCAGGGTTTCGCCACCAGGATCACGCGGGAACAATTCGCAGTGCCAATAGGGGTAGCCGCCCTCGCCCGCCGTATACCACTGCAGGTTGATCGCGCCAGGACGCAGGCAGGTGCGCGCGAGTTCGGATAGGGCGGCATCGTCCATACCCTGGAAATCATCTGCGCTCAGGCGGCGCGCCTGTCCTTCCGCATCGGGTACCTGCAGCATCAGCGGTGAAATCAGCACCTGTGGATAACGCCGCAGGTAATGCAGCATGCCGTTGAACACCGCCTGCTGCATGCGCTGCTCTACATCGCGCCAGCCCTCGTTGCCGCTGATACGCAGGTCGTGGCTGCGTTTGAGTTCGGGGAACACGCCGCTGCCGACCTGGCCGGGTTTGAGCTGGGTGCTTTGGCGCAGTCGTTCGACGATGGCGGCGCAATCGGCGGCGGACAGGGCGTTGTCGTAGACCTCAATGAAATCAACAGCAGTCATCGGCAGCCTCGCAGTGCGTGTCCGCCGATGGTGGCCTGAAGCGCCCCGCTTGTGTAGTGCCGAGCCATGCTCGGCAGGGGCTTCCCAAGCAATACCCAGGTAGTGCCGAGCCATGCTCGGCAGAGGCTTTCCAAGCAATGCACAGCAGCGGGGCTTTACCGGTAATGCCCCTGCCGAGCATGGCTCGGCACTACAGGTGAAGTGGGGCTCAGCCCTGCAGGTCGTGCTCGCGGTGGTAGCGGGTGGCTTCGGCGACTTCGTTCTTCGAGCCGAGGAACACCGGCACGCGCTGGTGCAGCTGGGTCGGGGCGATGTCGAGGATGCGCTCGCGGCCATCGGTGGCGGCGCCACCGGCCTGTTCGACCAGCAGTGACATCGGGTTGGCCTCGTACATCAGGCGCAGCTTGCCGGCCTTGGAAGGGTCCTTCTTGTCCCACGGGTAGATGAAGATGCCGCCGCGGGTCAGGATGCGGTGCACGTCGGCCACCATCGAGGCGATCCAGCGCATGTTGAAATCCTTGCCGCGCACGCCGTCCTTGCCGGCCAGCAGGTCGGCCACATAGCCCTGCATCGGCGCTTCCCAGTGGCGCTGGTTGGACATGTTGATGGCGAACTCCTTGGTGTCCGCCGGCACCTGCATGCCGCGCTGGGTCAGCACGAACTCGCCGGTTTCGCGGTCCAGGGTGAAGGCATGGGTGCCATGGCCCACGGTCAGGACCAGCATGGTGCTGGGCCCGTAGATGCAGTAACCAGCCGCGACCTGCTGGGTGCCCGGCTGCAGGAAGTGTTCGTCGCCCGGCTTATCCACACCCTTGGGCGAGCGCAGCACCGAGAAAATGGTGCCGACCGAGACGTTCACATCGATGTTGGAGCTGCCATCGAGGGGATCGAACAGCAGCAGGAAGTCGCCCAGCGGGTATTCCGACGGTACCGGCTGGCTGTGATCCATTTCCTCGGAGGCGCAGGCGGCCAGGTGGCCACCCCAGGCATTGGCTTCGAGCAGGATCTCATTGGAGATCACGTCGAGCTTCTTCTGTGCCTCGCCCTGCACGTTGCCGGTGCCGGCATCGCCCAGCACGCCGCCCAGGGCGCCCTTGCTGACGGCGATCGAGATGCTGGTGCAGGCGCGGGCAACCACGGCTACCAGCTGGCGCAGGTCGGCGTTGATGCGCTTGGCATGCTGTTCTTCGATCAGGAAACGGGTCAGCGACGTACGGGACATGGACGGCAACTACCTTCAGACGAAAGGGGCGCTATTGTCGCGGCTGGCTCGGCTTTTAGCGAGCCGTGGCCAGACTTTGTCTTTCTGTGGACAAATATGGACAGCGCCTGCCAGTCGATGTGTTGCACAGTTGCCGTGGCGAGGAAAAGCCCAGTCATGGCGGGCGCAAGCGGGTTATCCACAAGTGTTTGGGGATAATTCCATGGCGGAATGAGATGTGGATAAGTCCGTGGGTATTGGCTTTATCCACAGGCCTCGTACCATTCAGGGCCTTGCTGGAGAACACGATGGATTGGAACCAGGCCACACACGGCTTGCTGACTGCGTTGGGCATCGGCTTGCTGATCGGCGCGGTGCGCGAGCGTCAGCACGGCGGTCGCAAAAGCCTGCAGGCCGGCGTTCGGACGCATGCGCTGTCGGCCTTGCTGGGTGCGGCGGCCTTGATGCTGGGCCAGGCGGTATTCGTGGTGGCGCTGCTGGCAGTGGCGGCGTTGGCGTGGACCAGTTACCGCGTCACCTCGCGTGAAGATCCCGGCCTGACCGGCGAAATCGCCCTGTTGATAACTGTGCTGCTGGGCGGCTTGGGCATGCAGCAACAGGCGCTGGCGGCGGCGCTGGGCGTGGTGGTGGCGATCCTGCTGTGGGCCAAGGCGCCATTGGCACGCCTGAGCCGGGAAGTGATCAGCGACCAGGAGGTGCGTGACGCCCTGTTGCTGGCCGCCTGTGCGCTGGTGGTGCTGCCGATGCTGCCGGATAGCGCAGTCGATCCCTGGGGCGTGCTGGTGCCGTCCAAGCTGTGGCAGATCGTGGTGCTGGTGATGGGCGTGGGCATGCTCGGCCATATCGCGCTGCGGGCGGTGGGCGCGCGCTGGGGTCTGCCGGTAGCCGGGTTCTTTTCTGGCTTCGCCTCCTCGACCGCGGCAGTGGCCGGGTTTGGCCGCAGCAGTCGCGCCGCGCCGGCCTTGGTGATGCCTTCGGTAGCAGCGGCGTTATTGGCGAATCTTGCCTCGTTGCTGCTGTTTGCCGCCGTTATCGGCACAAGTTCGGCGACGTTGTTGAAGGCTGCGGCATGGCCGCTGGCGGCGGCGGGTCTGGTTCTGTTGTTGTGCTCGGTGCTGGGGTTGCGCCACGTGGCCGATGAAGCGGTGCCGCAGGGGCCGGCCAGCAAGGCCTTCCAGTTGAAACACGCCCTGCTGATCGCGCTGGTGATCGCGGTGGTGCTGCTGTTGTCCGAAGGGCTGCGGCAGTTGTTCGGGCAGGCCGGTGCCCTGGCTGGGGCGACGATTGCCGCCTTGGGTGAGTTGCACGCGGCGGCGGCGAGTATTGCTGGGCTTACTGCGTCTGGTGGCCTGGAATTGGCGCAGGCGCGTTGGGGGGTGGTGGCGCTGCTGGCCTCGGCGTCATTGGCCAAATCGGTGCTGGCGTTTGCCAGTGGTGGTGGGCGCTACGGCGCTGGCGTGGCGATTGGGCTTGGGGCGATGGTGGTGACTGCGGTGGTGGTTACCTGGGTGGTGCCGGGGTAGCTGCTGGATATCCACAGGGGGTTGTGGATAAGGCTTTGGAAAAGCAGGAGCTGGAGCAACGGCACCCCTCCCCAACCCTCCCCTGCGCTTTGCGCAAGGGAGGGGGCTAAGCTGCGGTTCGCGAAATGGTGAGGGCTGCAGCTATTGCCCTCTCCCTTTGTCGCAGGCAAGGGGAGGGTTGGGGAGGGGTGCTTTAAAGCTCTGAAGCCTTTGCTCCACAGTCTTATCCACAACCCTCAAACCACAAAAAAGCCCGGGTTTCCCCGGGCTTTTCATCACATCAGCAGCAACGATCAATCAGCCGCGGCTGACGTCGTAAACCGCCTTGGCCACGTAATCCAGGTTGTTCTGGCTCAGTGCGGCAACGCAGATGCGGCCGGTGCCGACGGCGTAGATGCCGTAGTCGTCACGCAGCTTGTCCACCTGTGCCTTGCTCAGGCCCGAGTAGGAGAACATGCCGGCCTGCTGCTGGATGAAGCCGAATTCCGGCGCGCCCAGGGCGGCCAGCTTCTGCACCATGCCGGCACGCAGGGCGTGGATGCGCTCGCGCATTTCGGTCAGCTCGGCTTCCCACACGCCACGCAGCTCGCCACTGTTCAGCACGCCGGCGACAAGCGCGGCGCCGTGGGTGGACGGGCTGGAGTAGATGGTGCGGATGATGCGCTTGACCTGCGACTGCACGGCCTTGGTCGAGGTCGCGTCCGGACCCACCACCGACAACGCACCGACGCGCTCGCCGTACAGCGAGAACGACTTGGAGTACGAGTTGGCGACGATGAAGCTGTCGATGCCGGCATCGGCGACGATGCGCACGGCCTGACCGTCCTCGGTGATGCCCTTGTCGAAGCCCTGGTAGGCCATGTCGATGAAGGGGAACAGCTGGCGGTCCTTCATCAATGCGGCAACCTGCTTCCACTGCTCGGTGCTCAGGTCGGCGCCGGTCGGGTTGTGGCAGCAGGCGTGCAGCAGCACCACGGTGCCCGGCTGCAGCTTCTGCAGGTCGGCCAGCATGCCGGCGAAGTCCAGGCCGTGTGCGGCGTTGTCGTAATAGGTGTAATCGACCACGTCGAAACCGGCGGCACCGAACACGGCGCGGTGGTTTTCCCAGCTCGGGTTGCTGATGGCGATGGTGGCGTGCGGCAGCAGGCGCTTCAGCAGGTCGGCGCCGACGCGCAGCGCACCGCTGCCGCCAACGGTCTGCGAGGTCGCGACGCGGCCAGCGGCCAGCAGGTCAGACGCTTCGCCGAACACCAGCTTCTGGGTGGCCTGGGTGTAGGCCGGCAGCCCGTCGATGGGCAGGTAACCGCGCGGTTTGGCCTCGGCGGCCAGCGTCTGCTCGATCTGCTTGACGGCGCGCAGCAGCGGAATGCGGCCGCTTTCGTCGTAGTAGATGCCCACGCCAAGATTGACCTTGGTGGTGCGGCTGTCAGCGTTGTAAGCCTCGGTCAGACCCAGAATCGGGTCACCAGGAACCTGTTCGACGTTTGCAAAGAAGGACACGGCGATACTCGTATCAGTGGCGGGGAGTGGGGGTGTTCGGCACGGGATGCAGCAAAAGCGCGCTCATAACCGCATCATCGTAACAGGGCTGGAGCCCCGTGGCCGTAGGGTTTCAGCTGGAACTTCAGCGCGCGGGGCGATGACGCTGCCTGCGTGGATCGGAGATGATGGCCGGATGCGTACTTGTAATCGTTTTTTGGCGTTTTCCGGGCTGATGCTGGCATTGCCGGCGCTGGCCGACGAGTTGCCCACCGCAACGCTGGATCGGGTGCGGGTCCAGGCGGCAAAGGTCCATGCGGTGGATGATTTCGACCTGCCCTCCTCCAGCAGCATGCTTGCGCTGGACGCCGACGGCAATGGCCGTGGCGCGCAGCTTTCCGAAGTGCTGGGCGCGGTGCCCGGCTTGCTGGCACGTGACCGGCAGAACTATGCACAGGACACCCAGCTGTCGCTGCGCGGTTTTGGCGCGCGCTCCACCTTCGGCGTGCGCGGGGTGCGGCTGCTGGTCGACGGGGTGCCGGCGACCATGCCCGATGGCCAGGGACAACTTTCGCACTTCAACGTGTTCGGCGCCGACCGGGTGGAGGTGCTGCGCGGGCCGTTCTCGGCGCTGTACGGCAATTCCTCCGGCGGCGTGCTGCAGCTGTGGAGCGAGGACGGGCAGGACGGCGATCCGTGGCGGCTGCGCAGCAGTTACGGCAGCAATGGCAGCTCCAGCACAGGTGTGCAGCTCAAAGGGTTGGCCGGGGCCATGCACTACAACGTGGCAGCCAACCATTTCCGTACCCACGGCTGGCGCGAGCACAGCGCTGCCCGGCGTGTATCGGTGAATGCGCGGCTGGGCGTTGATCTGGCGGCCGGCCAGCGACTGGAACTGCTGTTCAACGGCTTCGATGCACCGCACGCGCAGGACCCCTTGGGCCTGAGTCGCGAGCAGGTGCGCGAGAACCCGCGTCAGGCCACCGCCGTCGCCACTCAGTACAACACCCGCAAGTCGGTGCGGCAGACGCAGCTGGGTGTGGTCTACAGCGCCGAGCGTGATCAACAGACCTGGCGGTTGATGGGCTATGCGGGGCAGCGCGCGGTGGAACAGTTCCTGGCGATCCCGCCGGGGCCGCAGAACAGTCCCCTGCACTCGGGCGGGGTGATCGACCTGGACAGCGACTACGGCGGCGTGGACGCGCGCTGGGCCTGGCACGGGCAACTGGCTGGCAAGCCGCTGGAGCTGGTGATCGGGGCAAATGCCGACCGTCAGCAACAACACCGCACCGGCTACGAGAACTTCATCGGCAACAGCCTGGGCATCAAGGGTCGGCTGCGCCGCGACCAGAACGATCGGGTGCAGAACATCGACCAGTTCGCGCAGGCCTGGTGGCAGTTCAGCCCGCGCTGGTCGGCGCTGCTGGGTGCGCGCCATAGCGAAGTGCAGTTCCGTTCGCGCGACCGCTACGTCACTGCCAGCAATCCCGATGACAGCGGCAACCGTGATTACTCGGCGACCACACCGGTGGCGGGTCTGGTGTTCCGCGCCAGCGATGATCTGCGTCTGTATGCCTCGGCCGGGCGCGGTTTTGAAACGCCGACCTTCAACGAGCTGGGCTACCGCGCTGATGGCGGCGCCGGCCTGGCGCTGGATTTGGCCGAAGGCAGCACCCGCAACTACGAGATCGGCGGCAAATGGCGGGTGCAGAGCGGCGCGCGTGTGGAGCTGGCCTTGTTCCGTGCCGACAGCGAGGACGAGCTGGCGGTGGCGACCAACAGCGGCGGGCGCAGCAGCTACCGCAACATCGGCGCGACCCGGCGGCAAGGTATCGAGCTGAGCTGGCAGCAGCCGATTGCTGCCGACCAGCAGCTGCAGCTGGCCTATACCTGGCTACAAGCCAGCGTGCGCGATGCCTACCTGACCTGTACCGGCCTGCCCTCGCCCTGCACCCAGCCCACCAACCTTGTAGCTGCGGGCACACGTTTGCCGGGCGTGCCACGCCAGCAGTTGTTCGCACGCTGGCAATGGCAGCCGGGGCCGTGGCAGTGGGCGGCCGAAGTGGTGGCCGCCAGCGACATCGGCGCGAACGATCTGGGCAGCGCCAACGCAGCCGGCTATGGCCTGCTGAACCTGGAGATGGCGCGGCAGTGGACGACGGCTCGTGGGCCGCTGCGCGCCTTCGCCCGTATCGATAACCTGCTGGACCAGCGCTACATCGGCTCGGTGATCGTCAACGATGGCAACCAGCGCTATTACGAGCCGGGCCCAGACCGCGCCTTCACCGTGGGCCTGCAGTGGCAATGGGCACGTTGAGCAGCTGAGCGCGCGCACTTGGCCCCCTCCCTTTCGCGTAGCGAAGGGAAGGGCTGGGGAGGGGTGCTTCTGCTTCTGCTTTTGCTGTTGCACCCACCCAACAACCGCCTGAACACCCCGCTCACCCCCACCTAACAGCCCCGGGCGTATCTGTTAGCGCCCAACTGGGAGGGTTGTGCCATGTACCGCCCCGATCGCATCGAGCATCCCGCTGCGCCAACCTTGTTTGCCGCCGATCCCAAGCTGATGCGGCGCGGCCGGCTCAGGCGCAGCCAGCACGCTGCTGACGAAGTGGCGCAGGATTTCGTCCAGTACAGCCTTGACGATTACGCGCGGCGCCGGCGTGGCGCGCGCGGCTGGCTGGATCTGCAGCCGGCCTATGCATTCGCGCTGGCAACACACGCAGCGGATTGGCCACGTGGCAGCGGTGATACCGACGTGGAACTGGCCGAGCATTGGGAACAGGCACGCGGCGGCTCACGGCTGCGCTGGGAACAGGTAAGGGATCTGGTCGAAGACGCATGGCTGGCGCTGGACCGCATGCCGGTGGCTGCGGTGCACGTACGCTAGTCGAAACGTGGGGAAGCTTTTGTAGGAGCGGCGTCAGCCGCGAAGCTGGCAATGCTTGGCTATCGATGGGTATGTAATCTGGAGGTGCATGAGCTCTTGCGGCTTCGCCGCACCCTCTCCTGCCTTCGGCACTCCTGCTTTTTGTAGGAGCGGCGTAAGCCGCGAAGCTAGCAATGCCTCGCTACCGACTGGTATGCAACCTGACTGTGCGTGAGCCTAGCGGCTTCGCCGCTTCCCCTCTCCTGCCTTCGGCATCCTCTCCCGCAAGGGGAGAGGAGAAGATCAATAGCCAAAGCAAAAAGCAATCCAGCCAGCACACCCCGGGGGAGGTGCGGATGTGCTGGCCGGTTGCGATCAGGCGTTGAAGTCCAACACCACGCGCCCTTCAATCGCACCTGCATGCATGCGCTTGAACACGTCGTTGATGTTCTCCAGCTTGTCGGTGCTCACCGTCGCGGCGACCTTGCCGTCGGCGGCGAACTGCAGCGATTCCTGCAGGTCCAGGCGGGTGCCGACGATCGAGCCACGCACGGTGATGCCGTTGAGCACCATGCCGAAGATGTCCAGCGGGAAGTCACCCGGTGGCAGGCCGTTCAAGGACACCGTGCCGCCACGCCGCACCATGCCCAGCGCCTGCTCGAAGGCCTTGGGCGATACCGCAGTGACCAGGGCACCATGTGCGCCGCCGATTTCCTTCTTCAGGAAGGCCGCCGGATCAGTGTTGCGGGCGTTGACGGTGATGCTGGCGCCCAGGCGCTTGGCCAGGGCCAGCTTGCTGTCGTCGATATCCACTGCGGCCACGTTCAAGCCCATCGCCTTGGCGTACTGCACCGCCATGTGACCAAGGCCGCCGATACCGGAAATCGCCACCCAGTCACCGGGCTTGGTGTCGGTGACCTTCAAGCCCTTGTAGACGGTGACGCCCGCGCACAGGATCGGTGCGATCTCGACGAAGCCCACTTCCTTGGGCAGCAGGCCGACGTAGTTGGCATTGGCCAGCGCGTATTCGGCGAAACCACCGTTCACCGAATAACCGCTGTTCTGCTGCGCTTCGCACAGGGTTTCCCAGCCGCCCAGGCAGTGCTCGCAATAGCCGCAGGCCGAATACAGCCACGGAATGCCGACGCGGTCGCCCTCCTTGATGTGGGTGACGCCTGCGCCCACCGCGACCACGTGACCGACGCCTTCATGGCCGGGAATGAACGGGGGATTGGGTTTTACCGGCCAGTCGCCTTCGGCGGCATGCAGGTCGGTGTGGCAGACGCCGCAGGCCTCGATCTTGACCAGGATGTCGCCTGCGGCCGGACGCGGCACGGTTACTTCTTCAATCACCAGCGGCTTGCCGAATTCGCGGACCACGGCCGCCTTCATCGTCTTGTCCATCAATGGATCTCCTTTGCGGGGGATAAGTCCAGCTTCGCGCCAAGCCTGGCCTGGCGCCTTGATCCAGATCACGCCCGGCCAGTACCGACCGGGCGCATCCGGGCCTGGTTCAGAAGAAACCCAGTTTCTTGGGCGAATAGCTGACCAGCAGGTTCTTGGTCTGCTGGTAGTGGTCGAGCATCATCTTGTGGTTCTCGCGGCCGATGCCAGACTGCTTGTAGCCACCGAACGCCGCGTGCGCGGGATAGGCGTGGTAGCAATTGGTCCACACCCGCCCGGCCTGTATCGCACGGCCCATGCGGTACAGGCGTGAAGCATCGCGGCTCCACAGGCCGGCGCCAAGGCCGTACAAGGTGTCGTTGGCGATCTCCAGCGCTTCCTCTTCGGTCTTGAAGGTGGTCACCGACACCACCGGCCCGAATATCTCTTCCTGGAACACGCGCATCTTGTTGTGGCCCTTGAACACCGTCGGCTGCACATAGAAGCCATCGGCCAGATCACCGCCGAGCTGGTTCTGCTCGCCGCCGATCAGCACTTCGGCGCCCTCGGCCTTGCCGATCTCGATGTAGGACAGGATCTTCTGCAGCTGCTCCTGCGAGGCCTGCGCACCGACCATGGTGTTCGGATCCAGCGGATGGCCCTGCTTGATCGCCGCCACCCGCGCCAACGCACGTTCCATGAACTTTTCGTAGATCGATTCCTGGATCAGCACCCGCGACGGGCAGGTGCAGACCTCGCCCTGGTTGAAGGCGAACATCACGAAGCCTTCCACCGCCTTGTCGAGGAAATCATCGTCCTCGGCCATCACGTCGGCGAAGAAGATGTTCGGCGACTTGCCGCCCAGCTCCAGCGTCACCGGGATCAGGTTCTGGCTGGCGTACTGCATGATCAACCGGCCGGTGCTGGTCTCGCCGGTGAAGGCGATCTTGGCAATACGCGGGCTGCTGGCCAGCGGCTTGCCCGCTTCCAGGCCGAAGCCGTTGACGATATTGAGCACGCCTGGCGGCAGCAGGTCGCCGATCACTTCCATCAACACCAGGATCGAGGCCGGGGTCTGCTCGGCCGGCTTCAGTACCACGCAGTTGCCGGCGGCCAGTGCCGGTGCCAGCTTCCACGCCGCCATCAGCAGCGGGAAGTTCCACGGGATGATCTGCCCGACCACGCCCAGTGGCTCGTGGAAGTGATAGGCCACGGTGTCGTTGTCGATCTGCGACAAGCTGCCTTCCTGCGCGCGCAGGGCACCAGCGAAGTAGCGGAAATGGTCGGCCATCAACGGCACGTCGGCGTTGAGCGTCTCGCGGATCGGCTTGCCGTTGTCCCAGGTTTCGGCGTGGGCGATCAGCTCGAGGTTTTCCTCGATGCGGTCGGCGATGCGGTTGAGGATGTTGGCGCGCTCGGTGGTCGAACGCTTGCCCCAGGCGTCCTTGGCGGCGTGCGCGGCATCCAGCGCCAGCTCCACGTCCTCGGCATTTGAGCGCGCCACCTGGGTGAACACCTTGCCGGTGACCGGCGTGGTGTTGTCGAAATACTGGCCACTGCGCGGGGCTACCCATTCACCGCCGATGTAGTTGCCATAGCGGGCTTTGAACAGGGACTGCGGATCGGTGGCATGCGGTTTGGCGGACAGGACTGCGTTCATCTGTGGAATCTCCGGTTCAGCGGTGTGTGGGCCGCGTGTGTGGCGGTGGCTACAACAGGCGCAAGAGCGATGCCAAGTTCCGCCTGTTGCGTTGCGGCACGATGAAAAGCCATTGATTGCGAAGACTCGCGGGCAGATTTGCTGCGCTGCGAAACGCCAGGTGATTGCAGCGCCCGTCCGGGTGTGGTGTTAATCGGAACAGTGGTTTGAACAGCTGTCGCAAAATGCGACACAGGAGCGCTCATGGCACTGGCACTGCAACATCGCATGGGCAACGCCCGCCGCTCGTTCTTCGAGCGCGGCACCACGCCCGTGGGCACCGTACCCGACACCATTCTGCAGTCCTGGCGGCGCTGCCAGCGCAGCGGCCTGCTGGTGGATGCCGAGCCTGCGCTGGAACCCCTGCCCGGGCACAACCTGCGCGAACTGCGCGAGCGCCATGAACGCTTGTGGCGACTGGCGCGCGCCGAGCTGGATGGTTTGGCCGCACATACCGCCAGCACCGGCAGCATCGTGCTGCTGACCGATGAGAGCGGCTGGATCCTCAATGCCGAAGGCAGTGCCGGCTTCCTCGACAAGGCCGGGCGCGTCGCCTTGATGCCGGGTGTGTGCTGGAGTGAATCGGCGGTCGGCACCAATGCCATCGGTACCGCGATCGTCGAGGGCCGCGCGGTGGAGGTACGCGGCGGCGAGCACTTCTACGCACCGCACGGCATCCTCAGCTGCTCGGCCATGCCCATCCACGATCCGCACGGGCAACTGGCCGGCGTGCTCGACATCAGCGGGCCGGCCAGCGTGCAGCAGATGCATGCGATGGGCCTGGCGCGGTTGGCCGCCAACCGCATCGAGCACCGCTTTTTCGAGAACGGTATCGGCGACTGCGAACTGCTGCGCCTGCACCACGATCGCACCTTGCTGGGTACTGCGGGCGAGGCCGTGCTTGGCTTCCGCAATGGTCGCCTGGTGGTCGCCAATGGCGTCGGCCTGCACCTGTTCGGCCTGGAACGTGGCGACATCGGCCGCGCGTCGTATGAAGCACTGTTCGAGATGCCGCTGTCGCGGATGCGCGACGAAGGCATGTTGCAGGATCGCAGTGGTCGCGTGCTGCATGGCCAGCTGGATGCGCCAGCACCGGCAGCGCGCACGCGGTCGACCAGCGCCGCGCCACCGCTGTCACGGCCGATGCCAAGCACGGTCGCTGCACCTGCCGTGGTGTTCGATGCCACCCAGCGCGAACAACTGCTGCGTGCCGGCCGCGTGTTGGAAGCGGGCCTGCCGGTACTGCTGCAGGGCGAAACCGGCACCGGCAAGGAAGTGGCTGCACGCGCGCTGCATGCACAAGGAAGCCGCAGCGGCAAACCCTTCGTCGCGGTGAACTGTGCAGCCCTGCCAGAAGGACTGATCGAAGCCGAACTGTTCGGTTACGAAGAAGGCGCCTTCACCGGCGCGCGCCGACAAGGTAGCCAGGGCCTGCTGCGGCAGGCGCAGGGCGGCGTGTTGTTCCTCGACGAAATCGGTGACATGCCGCTGGCCTTGCAGCCGCGTTTGCTGCGCGTGTTGCAGGATCGCGAGCTGTCACCGCTGGGCGGCGGCAAACCGGTCAAGCTGGATTTCATGCTGATCTGCGCGACGCATTGCGATCTGCAACAGGCGATGGACGAAGGCCGGTTCCGTTCCGATCTGTACTACCGCATTGCCGATCATGTGATGCGCTTGTCGCCACTGCGTGAGGCGCAGGACCGCGCGCAATTGCTGCAGGCGATGTGGCAGCCCTTGGCGCAAGGCCGCGTATTGAGCGTGGAGGCAGAGCGTTTGCTGGTTGCATATGACTGGCCCGGCAATCTGCGCCAGCTTGCGGCGTGCCTGCGCACCCTGGTGGCGTTGACCGAGCCGGGTGCGGTGATTGGTATGGAACTGCTGCCGGAGCATCTGCATCAGGCGGCGCGACGCGTTGCTGCCGCGCCGGTGGTGGATGGCAGCCTGCAGGAACTGGCCCTGGATGTGATGCGGCAGACCTTGGCGGCCTGCGATGGCAATGTGAGTCTGGCGGCGAAAAGGCTGGGGGTTAATCGCAGTACTTTGTATCGGCGGTTGAAGCTTTAAAGCTGAGCAACAGCAACAACAACAACAACAACAACAACAACAACACCCCTCCCCGGCCCTCCCCTGCGCGTTGCGCAAGGGAGGGGGTGGTTCGTGCGGCCTGCAGCATCCTGCGCAATTGCAGCTTCAGCCCCCTCCCTTTGCCGAAGGCAAGGGGAGGGTTGGGGAGGGGTTAGCTTTTGATCTTGATCTAATCCCCAATCCCGGCATCAGCCCGGCAACACCGCCGCAGCCCTTGCCAGCTTCTCAATCCCCGCCCAATCACGCGCCTGCAACAGCTCACGCGTGGTCAACCACGAACCGCCCACGCACAACACATTCGGCAGATGCAGGAACTGCGATGCGGTTTGCGCGCTGATGCCACCGGTCGGACAGAACCGCACATCGCCGAACGGGCCATTCCAGGCCGACAACATGCCCACGCCGCCAGCCTGCACGGCCGGGAAGAACTTGAACGTATCCAGCCCGTGCTCGAGGCCACGCATCAGCTCGGACGAGGTAGCCACACCTGGCAGGAACGGCAGGTCGGTATCGCGCGCCGCCGCATACAGCGTGTCGGTAGCACCCGGCGACACCGCAAAACGACCGCCCACGGATTTCAGCTTCTCCATCTGCGCCGGGGTCAACACGGTGCCGGCACCGACGACTGCATCCGGTACTGCCTCGACCATGGCCTTGATCGCATCCATCGCGTTTGCGGTGCGCAGGGTGACTTCGATCACCGGCAGGCCGCCGTTGAACAAGGCCTGCGCGACCTGCACCGCATCGTCGACGTTGTCGGGAGTGAACACCGGAATCACCGGGGCCAGTTTGAGCACTGCGCGTACGCGCGGATCAGCGCCGGACATCGAACTTTCCTTCGCCCATCAGGGCCATGACGTCGGCCACGCCGACTGGGTTGAAATCACCGGGAATGGAATGCTTCAGGCAGCCCGCGGCCAGGCCGAAGCGGACCGTGGTTTCCGCATCCATGCCTTCGATCAGGCCGTGCAGCACGCCGGCTGCAAACGCGTCGCCGCCGCCGATGCGGTCGACGATATCGGTCAGCTCTTCGGCCGGTGCCAATGCTCGGGTGCCATCACGACCGAGCAGCATCGCGCCCAGCGAGTGGTGGCCGACGCTGTGCGCGGTGCGCTGCGTGCAGGCCATGTACTGCAGGCGCGGGAATGCCGCGAACGCCATCGCCGCGGCAGCATCGACGCGCGCCTGCGGTTCGGTCTGGTTGAACTCGCCGCCCAGCACCACGCCGATGTCGCGATAGTCGGCAAATACGATGTGCGCGCAGTCGAACAGGTCGCGCAGGATCGCCTTGGCATCGCCGCCCCAACGTTCCCACAGCTTGGGCCGGAAGTTGCCGTCGAAAGAGACCTTGATGCCGCGCTCGTTGGCGGCGCGTGCGGCGGCCAGGGTGGCCTGCGCGGCTTCCAGCCCGAGCGCCGGGCTGACCCCGGACAGGTGCAGCCACTGCGCGCCCTGCAGCAGTGCCGGCCAGTCATAGCTGTCGGCACGGGCGCTGGCAAAGGCCGAGTCGGCGCGGTCATAGACCACTTCGCTGGGCCGGTGGCCGGCGCCGGTGGTCAGGAAGTACAGGCCCATGCGGCCATCGCTGCGGCGCACGCGTGAGGTGTCCACGCCGTGGCGGCGCAGTTCACCGGTCACCGCCGCACCCAGCGGGTTGTCGGCGACCACGCTGATCATCGCCACGTCGTGGCCGAAGTGCGCCAGGGACACGCCGACATTGGCCTCGGCACCGCCGGCATGCACGTGCAGCGTGGGCGATTGCAACAACAGCTGGTTACCGGGCGCGCCCAGGCGCAGCAGCAGCTCACCAAAACAGACAACACGGGGGGAAATCATCGCCATTCCTGTCTCCTCGTCGATCGGCGCGCATCATGGCATGGTTGATTGGCTATCGGTGTCATTTGCCTACGGCTGTCCCTCCGGCTGCCCGTGTTACCGTCCCCTCATGTCCTTCAGACAATGGTTTCCGCCCTGTTTGCTCCCTGTTGCAGTGCAAGATGCTCCCTCTTCACGCAGCTGCTACTTTCCGTTTTGACCAGCGGTGTCATCCGGCGGAAAGCACAAGCCGGAGCCACTGCATCGAATGCAAACCTTGGAGAGGGGAAGCACATGAATCCACGTAATTCGCAGAAAAAGACACCGGTTACCTTGCTCGCATTGGGAATCAGTTTGGCCCTGCAGGCTGGCGTTGCCATGGCCCAGGACGCAGCTGCGCCGGCATCTTCAGGCACCGCCGCCACCGAACTGGACGCGGTGACCGTCACCGGCTACCGCGCCAGCGTGGAGAAAGCGCTGGACATCAAGCGCGGCGAAGCCGGCGTTGTCGATGCCATCGTCGCCGAGGACATCGGCAAATTCCCCGACAGCAACCTTGCCGAGTCGCTGCAGCGCATTCCGGGCGTGGTGATCACCCGTGATGGCGGCGAAGGCCGCAACATCTCGGTGCGCGGTCTGGGCCCGGACTTTACCCGCGTACGTATCAACGGGCTGGAAGCACTGAGCACGGTTGGCAGCACCGACGGCCAGGGCGGTACCAACCGCGGCCGTGGCTTCGATTTCAACGTATTCGCGGCGGACCTTTTCACCCAGTTGATCGCGCGCAAGACCGCCTCGGCGGATGTGGATGAAGGCTCGCTGGGCGCCACCGTCGACCTGCGCACAGGCCGTCCGTTCGACTATGACGGGCTGACCATCGTCAGCAATGTGCAGGCGTCCTACAACGATGCCTCGCAGTCGGCGATGCCGCGTTTTGCCGGTTTGATCGCCAACAGCTGGGCCGACGGCAAGTTCGGCGCGCTGTTCTCGGTGGCCTACTCCGAACGTGAAACCGTCGAAGAGGGCAGCGGCACCGTGCGTTGGGCCAACGCGCTGGCGAACACGCCCACCAACACCGCCAATCCGAACGGTGTCGGCTTCGCCGGTTGCTCCACTGGTACCGCGCCCTTCCCCGGCGTCTGCAGCGACAAGGTCTACACGCCGCGCTTCCCGCGCTACACGCTGATCGAGCATGACCAGAAGCGTCTGGGTGTTACCGGCGCGCTGCAGTTCAAGCCCAGCGACCGCACCAGCTTCAACCTGGACATGCTGTACTCCAAGATCGACGCCAAGCGTGATGAGAAGTACATCGAAGCCAATGGCCTGAGCAAGACCGGTACGGCTGGCAAGGCGCAGACCGTGGTCACCGATGGCGTGATCGAGAACGGCGCGCTGGTCTACGCAAAGATGGACAACGTGGACATCCGTGCGGAAAACCGCCACGACGAATGGACCACCGATTTCTACCAGCTCAGCCTTGATGGTGAGCACCGACTGACCGACAACTTCACCATCACCGGCAAGATCGGCACGTCCAAGTCCAAGCATGAGAACCCCATCCAGGCGACCATCATGATGGACAAGCTGGATGTGGATGGTTACAGCTACGACTACCGTGGCAATGCCAACAAGCCGGTGTTCAACTACGGTGTGAGCCCGACCGACCCCAGTGGTTGGACGCTGTCCACCATTCGCCTGCGCCAGAACTACGTGACCAACGAGTTCCACAATGGCCAGTTGGAGTTCTCCTGGGTGATGGGCCCGTCCTTCACCCTGGACGGCGGCATCCAGGCCAAAAACTACAGCTTCGACTCGATGGAACGTCGCCGCAAAGCGACTGAAACCGAGGTCCCCAATTTCAGCACCGGCAACAAGCTGGTACCTGCTGACATGACGGAGATCGCCAGTCTCGGTGGCATGTCGGGCTCGCCCGGCAAGTGGGTGGTTCCGAACTTCGGCGCGATTGCCGACCAGTTCGGCATCTTCAGCAATCAGGGCACCTTTGCCGTTGCCGACTACGCACCCAGCATCCGTGGTGTGGAGGAGCAGGACCGCAGTGGCTGGTTGATGGGTCGCTTCTCCACCGAACTGGGCTCGATTCCGGTGTCGGGCAACATCGGTGCACGCTACGTCAAGACCAAGCAGACCTCGCACGGCATCGCCACCGGTTCCGGCACGCCGGTCGTGGCGACCGCAACGCGTGAGTACAACGACTTCCTGCCGTCGCTGAACCTGGTTGCGGAAATCACGCCGGACTTCCTGATCCGCTTGGGTGCGGCCAAGGTGATGTCACGTCCGGGTCTTGGCAGCCTGACCCCGGGCGTCACCGTCAGCGTCAGCGGTAGTGCCAAGACGGTGAGCGCGGGCAACCCCGACCTGGAACCGATCCGCGCCAAGACCGTGGATCTGGGCTTCGAGTGGTACTTCAACGAAGGTGCCATGCTCGGTGTCGGCCTGTTCTACAAGGATATCGGCAGCTTCATCCAGAACACCCGTGAGAGCCGCATCTATTCGGAAAGCGGTCTGCCGGCCAGCTTGCTGGCGGGTACCACTGCCAGCCCGGATGACACCTTCGTGTTCTCGCTGCCGGTCAATACCCCGGGCGGTGACCTGACCGGTGTCGAGTTCAACTACACGCAGCCCTTCACTTTCCTGCCGGGCAAATGGTCCAACCTCGGTGCGCAGTTCAACTACACCTATGTGGAATCGAAGGTGCAGTACATCACCAGCAGCGGCGCGCTTGCGCAGAAGACCGATCTGACCGGGCTGTCGCGCAACTCCTGGAATACGACCTTGTTCTACGAAGGTGAGCGTTGGTCAGGCCGTGTTTCGGCGACCAACCGCGACGACTACCTGATCCAGGTGCCGGGCACCGAAAAGGGCTTCGACAGTGCAGGCCTCGGCGTACACGGCCAGAGCGGCACGACCTTCGTTGATGCGTCCATCCACTACCGCATCAGCGACCAGCTGGAAATCAGCCTGGAAGGCGCCAACCTGACCAACGAAGCACAGGAATCGTGGGTGGCAAACCCGTCGGTATCGCTGCCGCTGGAGTACAGCGAGACCGGCCGCCAGTTCACCTTGGGCCTGCGTTACAAGTTCTGATAGTCGCACTTTGGCAGGGACTGGAGCGCACTCTCTCCGCAGCTCCGGCCCTGCCCTTTCATCTTCCGCAGGCCATGGTCATGCCATGGCCTGACGGCTGTCCACGTGCGGCCGCAACGGCCCGACAGCACCTTTGAAGTACTCGCCAGGGACAACCCCACACCCTTCTCAGTCCGCTTGATTCCCCGCCCGGGGAAGGAGCCAACCGTATGGATCGTAAGCGCCGTTTTGGAAAGACACCGGTTACCTTGTTGGCAACCGCCATTGCTTCGGTATTGACTGCTCCCCTCGCCTTCGCCCAGTCCGCACCAGCGGCCGCCGAGGCCACCCAGCTGGATGCAGTGAACGTCACTGGCTACCGCCAGAGCCTGCAGAAATCGCTGGATGAAAAGCGTTACACCACCGAACAGGTGGACGCGATCTTCGCCGAGGACATCGGCAAATTCCCCGACCAGAATCTCGCCGAGTCGCTGCAGCGTATCGCTGGCGTATCGATTGATCGCGAAGGCGGCGAAGGCCAGCGCATCTCGATCCGTGGCCTGGGTGCGGACTTCACCCGCGTGCGCCTCAACGGCCTGGAAGCATTGGCCACAGCCGGCAACGGCAGCAGCGGCGTCAACCGCAGCCGTGGTTTCGATTTCAATACCTTCGCTTCCGAGCTCTTCAGCCAGGTCAAGGTCAACAAGACCCAGTCGGCGCAGATGGATGAAGGCTCGCTGGGTTCGACCGTCGACCTGCGTGGCTCGCGGCCATTCGATTTCGCCGGCTTCCAGGCCTCGGCCTCGGCACAGGCCGGTTATGGCGAGCTCTCGGAGAAATTCGATCCGCGCTTCTCCGGGCTGATCAGCAATACCTGGGCCGATGGCCGCTTCGGTGCCCTGTTGTCGGGCTCGTACAGCAAGCGCAACGTCTACGAGGAAGGCTACAACCCGGTGCGTTGGGAGCACGGCAACCACCGCAACTCCAACCAGTCCACCGCCGCCAACAACGGTACCTACGGCTTCTGTTCGCCGGTGGGCTACAACCCGCAGACACCGCGTAATCCGGCGTCGAATGAAACCCCGGCCGGCAGTGGCAGCCAGGCCAACCAGGACCGCAACAACGGCTGGGGCAGCTATGGCATCAGCGCCACCCATTGCGGCAACGGTTTGCCGCGCCCGGCCAATACGCCGGAGAACATCGCCGCCTACGAGACCGCGACCAATGCCTGGATTCCGCGCTACCCGCGCTATATCCGCACCGCGCATGAGATCGAGCGGCTGGGCGTAACCGGTGCATTCCAGTTCCGCGTTTCCGATGACACCTTGCTCAGCTTCGATGCGATGTATTCGAAGTTGGACAAGGAGCAGCGCGAAGATTCCATCGGCGCCAACCTGCACCGCGCCGCCAACCTCGGTGGCAAAACCCAGATCGTGGTGCGCGAGGCCGAAGTGGATGCGCAGAACCGACTGATCTACGGCGTGTTCGACAACGTCGATTTCCGCACCGAATCGAGCCTGATCGAGGAATCGACCACCTTCCAGCAATACAGCTTGAACCTTGAGCATCACTTCAACGATGCGGTGAAGCTGGAAGCCGTGCTCGGCCACTCCAGCTCGGATTACGAACGCCCGGTGTTCTCGTTGGTGAGCTTCGACAACAGCAATGTCGATGGCTTCGTGATGGACATGCGCAACGGCGGCGACATGCCGAACATGACCTTGCCGTTTGCCTTGAACGACCCGGCGGCATGGTCGTGGCTGGGCTATGGCGCGGTGCCGGTCAACAGCAACGGTACCGCGCGCGGCAGCAACATCAGCGAAGTGCGCTTGAACCCGAGCTACGTCAACAACGCCTTCGACACCGCCAAGATCGACCTGCAGTTCAACATCAACCCGACCTTTACCCTGCGTACCGGCCTTGCCTATAAGGACTACGACATGGAGTCGGAGGAATACCGCCACATCAGCTACGGCCGCCTGGCCCAGGCCTTGCCGGCGGGTGTCACCGTCGGTGACCTGAGCACAACGCTGACCGGCTTCGGCAAGAACCTGTCCGGCAATGTGCCGAACGGTTGGCTGATCCCGGATTTCGGCAAGATCGCCGAGCTGCTCAACATCAACTGCAATTGCGATACCGGCGTGCAGGGCGGCGATTACCGCTTGGCTGGTGTTGGTCACTTCGGTGCTTCCAACAACAATTTCGAGGTCAACGAGCGCAGCCTCGGCGGCTACCTGCAGTTGGACTTCAATACCGAGCTGTGGGACCGCGCTTTCCGTGGCAACCTCGGTGTGCGCGTGGTCAACACCCAGATCAACGCATCGGGCTGGGCGCCATGCAACGCAGCGACGTCGGGTAACAATTCGGCCAACTGCGAATCGTTCTTCGGTGTCGCCAGTGCGACGGCTGCCGCCGGCGAACGCTCGCTGGTGCGCTCGGTGGTCAACCACAGCTACCAGGACGTGCTGCCATCCTTGAACCTGGCCTGGGACGTGGCCGAGAACGTGGTGCTGCGCTTCGGCGCGGCCAAGACCATGGCACGACCGACGCTTGCCTACCTGTCACCCAGCGTCAGCGGCGGACCCACCGGTTACTTCGATGATGGCCGCGTGTTCGCGATCAACCTTGGCAATCCCAAGCTCGATCCGTTCCGCTCGACCAACTACGACCTGAGCGCGGAGTGGTACTTCGGTGATGGCGGCCTGTTGTCTGCTGCGTTGTTCTACAAGGACATCGACAGCTACGTGCAGCGCACCCGCCTGCTGACCACCTGGGGCGACATGGGCTACTCGCTGGACCTGCTGCCGGCTGGCTTCACCGCCGACACCGTGTTCAACGTGCAGAGCTACTACAACACCCCGGGCGGCCCCCTGAAGGGCTACGAGTTGAGTTACCAGCAGCCGTTTACCTTCCTGCCCGGCATCTGGAGCAAGTTCGGCATCCAGCTCAACTACACGCACGTCGAGTCGAGCATCAAATACATGTTCAGCTCGGCCGGCAACAGCAATACCAGCATCACCACCACCTTCACCGACAACGACCTGGTCAACCTGTCGCCGAATTCGTACAACGCCACTTTGTACTATGACGACGGCAAGTTCAGCGCCCGCGTATCCACCAGCTACCGTGACGGCTACATCGGCGAGATCCTCAGCCAGGAAAGCGTCTGGGACCTGGACGGCAATCAGTTCGCAACGCCGGATGTGACCGGCAAGAACAGCGTGCGCAACGTCGACTTCAACATGTCGTACAAGGTCAACAAGAAGCTGTCGCTGACCTTCGAGGCGATCAACCTGCTCGACACCCCGGACGAGCGCTATGTGGACTCGTCACGGCAGATGGCCGACCGCTACACCGTTACCGGTCGCCAGTACTACGTCGGCGCGCGCTATAAGTTCTGAGATGAAACATACGCACGGCCAATGCAGTAACACCGGGATGCCAGCACGCTGGCGTCCCGGTGCGCGCAGGAGGATGCGATGAGGCGATTATGGTTGTCGACAGCGCTGTTGATCAGCGCGGGCTGGAGCTTCCCGGCGGCGCATGCGGCCACGCCGCGCACCGAAGCAGAGGCCGAGAACATGTTGCTGCTGCAGACCGCCTCCGGCGGTTGGTCCAAGCAATACCAGGGCGAGGCGGTGGACTACCAGCACGTATTCAGCGCCGACGAGCGCACGGCGTTGCAGGCCCCGGATCGATTGGATGACGCCAACATCGACAACAAGTCGACCACGCGTGAGATCCGCCATCTGCTGCAGGCCTGGAAAGACACCGGCAACGCCGCCTACCTGAGCGCCGCACAGCGCGGCGTGGACTATCTGCTGGCCGCGCAATACGCCAATGGCGGCTGGCCGCAGTACTACCCCGAGCGCTCGCTGTACCGGCATCAGATCACCTTCAACGACGACGCGATGACGCGGGTGCTGGATCTGTTGCAGGACATCGCCGAAGGCGTGCCCGCGGTTGCGGGCTTGCCGCCGGACTATGCGGGCAAGGCCAACGCCGCCTTGCAGCGCGGTCTGCAGAATGTATTGGCCACGCAGGTGCGCATGGATGGCCGGCTTTCCATCTGGGCAGCGCAATACGACGAGGTCAGCCTGCAACCGGCCAAGGCGCGTTCCTACGAACTGCCATCGCTTGCGGTATCCGAGTCGGTGGGCGTGCTGCGGCTGTTGATGCGCCAGCCCGAGCCGAACTCACAGACCATCGAAGCCATCGAAGCCGGCCTGCACTGGCTGCAGGCCAATGCCTTGCCGGGCTTGGCTATGCGCAAAGTTGAAGCACCGGAACAGCCCAGTGGCAAGGACGTGCTTATAGAACATTTGGCAGGCGCAAGGTTGTGGGCACGCTTCTACGATCTGGACCAGGGGCGGCCGATGTTCGTCAATCGCGAGGGCGAACGCGTGGCGCGTTTCGCGGATATTCCGAACGAACGCCGGGTCGGTTATGCCTGGTACGGCGTGTGGCCTGAGCAGTTGCTGGTGCGGGAGTGGCCGAAGTGGGCGCAGCGGCATGGGCGGAAGATGCCGGAGCGAACGTGAAGCCAGGCCCTTCTCCCTCCGGGAGAAGGTGGCCCGAAGGGCCGGATGAGGGTAAGGCAGTTGCAGTCAACCGATTTGGAACGAGTTAGACAATGAACCAGAAAGCCGTGTTGCGTCCCACCCACCTCGCCTGCGTGCTGGGCCTGTTGTTGGCACCGCTGAGCGCAGTCGCGCAGTCGCCTGGGCTGTTGTTCCGCGTATCGGCGGACAAGGGCTTCGTCGCCGACAGCGCAGGTGGCGACGCAACACCGAACTTCCAGGACAAGGTCAGCCTTGTTGATGACGGCGCGCATGGCCGCGCCATCCAGTGGCAGGACGACGGCGTGCTGTCATGGAATGCGCCCGGCAACATTCAGGCCGAGCGCGGCACCTTGTCGTTCTTCTGGCGCTCGCGCTATGCGGTGGGCGAAACCCCGTTCGTGATCTTCCGCGTCGGCTACGCCGACCACAGCAGCTGGGACATGGCCTGGCTGCGCATCGACTGGAACGGGCATGGCTTCGATGCCTTCGTTACCGATGCCAACCTGGCCCGCACCCGCGTCTCGTTCAAACTCGACAGGAATCCGTCGCCCGAACAATGGCAGCACATCGCCTTCGCCTGGGACGAGGACAAGGGCGTCAAGCTGTTCGTCGATGGCCGCGAGGTCGCGCAGGCGGCCACCACCGGCGACTACGACGCAGCGCTCGATCAGCTCGGCCTCGCTGGCCGGGTGATGGCGCCCTACCAGGTGCAGAGCCGCTACAACTTCCTGCGTGGCAGCGACTTCGACGAGATCCGCGTCTACGACCGCATGCTCGATGGCGCCGGTGTTGCCGCGCTTGCGCGCAATGCCGAGCCGCGCAGCGCCGAGGGCGGCAGCGCCTCGCAACGCGCCTGGTGGCACCGCTATGGCTGGGAAGGTGCCGCACCGCCGGCACTGAGCGCGCCGACTACAAGCATCCGCAAGGTCGAGTTCGCGGACGTAAAAGACAAGCTGCAGTGGATGTGGAAGGGCACTGACGGTATTGCCGAAACCACCTGGCCGGGCGTCTACAACCGCTCGCGCCTGCCCGGGCGCAATGATTACTTCCAGCTGCCGGACTGGAACACCTATGTGGAAGGTGGCCAGCAACTCGACCTGACGGTTCCCGCAGGCGAGCACATCAATCGCATCGAGATCCGCGGCGCCGCCTACGGCGAGCTGAAAGGCACGGCCGGCACCCTGTTCAAGCGTCCGCAAGGCGTGGTGCGTAGCGTGGACAGCTTCGCCGACCAGGTCGGTGGCACCCTGCATTTCCACAACACCGCGCAGGAAACGCCGATCCAGGAGATTTGGGGCTACCAGGTCAGCGACGCGGTCGAGCCGGAAGGCACGGTCAAGCAGCGCTACCAGATCGACAGCAGCGTGCTGCCGGATTACACCAATATCGCCAGCCTGCGTGACTACATCGACGGCCGCTTCGCGCCGGATGAGCGCAGCACGGTGATGGCGCTGCCCAAGGGCGCAGGCTCGCGCAAGCGCGCTGCCGACAGCCTGCCGAGCAAGCCGATGCCGATCGTGCACGTGCTGATTCCGTCCGGCGTCGGCGATGCACCGGCCGCGCAGCCGCTGATCCGCAGCTGGGCGCATAGCTGGGAGAACATGTACGACGGTCTCGATGGTGTTGCGATCGATATCCCTGCCCTGGACCTGCCGGCGACGCATGACGGTCTGATCCCGCTGAACATCCGCATCAAGGACCCTATCTGGCCGGCGCGCGACATGATTGACGTGTCGGTGTCGGTGAAGCCGGGGGAAGCACGCACGCTGTGGCTGGACCTGCGCGACCGCATTCTCACCGCCGACAGCCTGTGGATCTCGGTAGCCTCGGCTGCGCCCGGCTTCAATGCCGCATCGCTGGACGGCGCCGAAGTACGCTTGGTGTTCAAGGAACGCAAGGAGGCGATCAAGCAGCACGTCGCCGATCGCTTCAACCAGGTGCGTGACAACTGGGGCTTCCTGGTCGAGGAGCACACCACCTCCAAGCGCCAGCGTTTGTACTCACGCGTCTATGCCGATCTGAGTGATCTGCTGCGGGTCGATCCGGACCATGAGCTGGGCCGCCTGTATTGGAATTACATCAGCTACAACAGCCAGGGCAAGCCACCGTTCGAGCAGCCGCAGGCGCCGAAGGGCGTACCGTTGTGGGCGTTCCGTCAGGTTGAAGACCTGAAGTACGTGCGCCGCTTTGTCGACTGGTGGATCGAGAATCGTCAGGTTGCTTACGGCGATTTCGGCGGCGGCATTTCCGATGACAGCGACCTGACCCAACAGTGGCCGGGACTGGCACTGATGGGCGTGGAGCCCGAGCGCCTGAATCGCTCGCTGACGGCACTCTCCGATGCGGTTTACCGCAACGGCATGTTCTCCAATGGCCTGAGCACCATCGAGACCGATGAGCTGCACGCCTACGAGGAGGGCATCAATACCAACAGCGCGATGCTCTACCTCAACTGGGGCGATCCGCTGACCGTCGAGCGCCTGATGGAGACGGTGAAGGCCTTCGACGAACGCATCATCCTGCGCAACCCGCAGGGCAACCTGCTGTTCTCCAGCAACTGGTTTGGCGGCAACAAGGTTTACCGCGAGCCGAACTGGCAATGGCAGAAGCCATACTCGTTCCCGGCGCTGCACCCGGCTTTCCTGATGGGTGAGTACAACGCCGATCCCACCGGCCGCAAACTGGTCACCGGTCTGGCTGACGGCTATCTGGCCCACGCCTACAAGGACGACAAGGGCCGCTTCACCCTGCCCAACGAGATCAACTGGGCCACGGGCAAGACCCGCGGCGGCGAGTTGAACCAGGGCTCGGGCAGTGGCGATCTGATGCACACCTTCTGGGCCGCGTGGCGCTGGACCGGCGATGCCAAGTACCTGCAGGCGCTGGATTACCGCGTGGTGCGTGGTGGGCCGGGCGTGCTCTCCAACCTCGGCGAGAACTACGTCGATGTGCTGGGCAGGCAGCAGGACTGGGGCAAGCAGCTGGTGGCCGATGCCGACAAGGGTGGCAGTGCTTTTGCTGCGATCAGTGCCTGGCAGCAGACCGGTGACAAGAAGTACCTGGAAACGCTGCACGCCGACGGCATCCAGGCCAAGGCGCAGCGTGAGTACATGAACACCGAAGGCCACTGGTGGAGCGACCGCGTCGAAGCACCGAGCGAGTTCCTGCAGCGCCTGCGCCTGGGTGGCATCGGCCTGAAGCGCAACCAGAGCTGGCCGGGGCATACGGTGAGCTGGCAGTTCGCCCAGCCTGAGGGTGCCGAACAGGTCGCCTTGCTGGTGCATGCGCCGTCACGTGAGCGCTTCAAGGTGATTGCCTACAACCTTGGCAATACGCCGCTCGACGCGACCATGACCGGTTGGAACATCGCCGCCGGCACCTGGCGGATCCGCAGTGGCGTGGACCGCGATGGCGATGATGTGATCGACGGCAAGGTGGAGGTTCGCGAGGTGTTGCTGGAGAAAAGCCTCGGTACGCCGCTGCGGTTTGCGCCGAAGCAGAGCCAGGTATTCGAGTTCGAGCTGGTGACGCCGGGCACGCCGGTGGAGACACGCGCGGACCTGGGCATTGGCCGCGGCGATCTGAAGATCGAGGGTGAGCGCGTGCAGTTGACCGTGCACAGCCTGGGGCATGTCGGGACTGGCGCTGGTTATGCGGTGCTTGAAGATGCGCGCGGTCGTGAGGTCGCCCGGGTTGCGGTGCCTGCATTGGAAGCGCCGCTGGATCTGTCGCCGCGGACGGCGACGGTGGAGCTGCAGATGCCGGCCGGGTTCAAGCGCGAGGGCGCGAGTGTGCGGGTTGGTTTGGATGGGGATGGCGCTGAGGTGACGAAGCTCAATAACCGGCTGCCGCTGCAGTGATTGTTCAAGCCCCTCTCCCGAAGGAGGGGCTTTGCCAACTGTAGTGCCGAGCCATGCTCGGCAAAGGCCTTACCGGTAATGCCCTATGCCGAGCATGGCTCGGCACTACAGGTGTTGCTTGCATTGCCGGCTTCGCGGCTTACGCCGCTCCTGCAAAAGCGGCCAGCTCAGGCATCCAGGCCCAGCTCTTTGCACTCACGCGCATACCAGCGTGGCGCATCATCGATCGGCTGGAAAACGTGGCTGCGCTCCATCACGCGCTGGTAGACGTGCACCGAGATCGCAATCCGTTCGGCGTCGCTGTTGCGCAGCGTATGGAATTCATCCGGCGGAATCAGGTTGCCGGCGCTGCCCTTGCAGCCGTGCAGGCACTCCCGTGGCGCGAACTGGTAGCGTTCACCATCGCGCTCCAGCATCCGGTACGGGGTGATCTCGAGCGTGCCCTGCCACACGCCTTCCACGCACCACAGGCCGTCGTGGTCATGCAGTGGCGTGCCCTGCCCCGGCCCCCAGGTCATGGCAATGATGCTGTAGCCATGTTCCGGGCTGCGGTAGATCTCGCGGCGGGCGTAGTGGTCATGCACCGGTGCGTGTACGCAGGCCGGCAGCACGATCTGCGGATCGCGGATGGCGCGTTCCAGCACAGCCTGCACCTGGGCGACCGTGCTGTGGGTATCGCTGGCCTGTAGGGCGGCGTCGATACCGTCCAGCAGGCGCTGGCGACCAGCGAATTCGGGATGCGGCGATTGCAATGTCATCACCGCAGTCTAGGCAAGGCAGGTAAAGATTCCGTTGAAACTATCTGCCAACCAGCTCAGAAGGTGCCGCGCTGGATGAAGGGTGCCTGCTGATAAAGCTGGCGTTCGCCGCCACGGGGGTCGTCCATCTGCCGGCTTTGTGTGTCGAACAGCATGGTTTGTCTGCGTTCCAGCCCGTATTGCTGCCAGTGCGGCAGGCCCGCGTGGTTCGGATCGCCGTGCCGTGCGAAGGCCAGCAAGGCATCACTCATCGTGTCGGCGAGCTGCTGCATCGCCGCACCATTGCCGGTGCGCGAGCCGGGCTGGCTGTTGTTGTGGAACACCAGCGGGATGTCCAGCGTATGGAAGGCGCGCAGCCTGGCGGCGTCGCCATCGCGGTCGTAACCGTCCAGCTGGTACGCCCAGGTCGGTGCGCCCTGGCGCGCACGCGCTTCCAGTTCTTCCACCGCACCGCGCCAGGAGCGGCCAGCGGTGGTGGCGGCGAAGAATACTTCCGACGGTGTGTACTGCGGATACAGGCGGCGGTATTCGGCGATCACCACCGAAGGCAGCAAGTCCACGTATTGCTGGGCTTCGAGCTTGGCCGGCAGCTCCTCCCAGCTCAGTTCGAAATTCTTCGGATCGTTGCCGAGGAAGGCACGGGTTTCGTCGTGGGTGTTGCCGATCACCATCGGGATCGATGCTGATTGCCGAGGCGCTTGCGGCCAGAATGGATGCACCGGCAGGTTGCGCGCATCCAGCACCGGGCCGACGTAAAGGCTGCTGTTCTCCACACGCGAGGGATCGCGCACTTTCACCGCCTCCAGCAGCTGCTGCATCGGCATGCGCCGCAATGCCTCGGGATCGGCCTTGAGGTGTTCGAGCACCAGCTGCGCGCGTTGTGTGGCAGCGCGGGGGCCGGCGGCGGTGGCCTGCTGGCCGCTCATCGTCCAGGCGCGGTGGAACAGGCCCTTGGCTGCCGGCATCGCCATAAGCGTGGCGATCTTGGCGCCGCCGCCGGATTGGCCGAACACGGTGACGTTGTCGGCATCACCGCCAAATTCGGCGGCGTGCTGGCGCACCCACTGCAGCGCCTGGATCAGGTCGAGCTGGCCGACATTGCCGGAGTCCTTGAAGGTCTCATCGCCGAGCTGGGCCAGATACAGGTAGCCGAACAGGTTGAGGCGGTGATTGACCGTCACCACCACCACGTCGCCGCGTCGGCTCAAGTTGCCGCCGTCGTAGAGCGGGTCGCTGCCGGAGCCGTTGTTGTAGGCGCCGCCGTGGATATAGAACAGGATCGGCCGCTTGCCGCCGTCACGCAGTGCTGGCGTCCACACGTTGAGGTAGAGGCAGTCCTCGCTGCCCGGGCCTTCGCTGCCGGTTTGCGGGGCCGCGGCTGCGTAGTCGAGCGCATCGCGTATGCCGCGCCAGGCTTGTTCCTGCAGGGCGGACTGGAAGCGGCGTGGTGCGGTGTCGGCGCCGTAGGGGATGCCGCGGAATACGTGTGTGCCGTTCTCGGTCTGGCCGGCGAGGCGGCCGCTGCGGATGCGGGCGATGGGACTGGTGCCGGTGTTTGCCCAGCTGGAGTTGTTGAGGGTGGCAAGGCTGGTTGCTGCGGCCAGCAGGGTGGTTTGCTGGAGGAAGCTGCGGCGGGCTGGGTTGTTTGGGGTTTGCGGCATGGTGGTTGTCTTCTAGCAGGCGGCTGATTGGTGCGAGGGGCTGATGGTTTCCCCCTCTCCCCAACCCCTCTCCCGCGAGGGGAGAGGGGCTCTGGAGCGCTACTTCGGTTGTTGTTGCGATGCCATCCAGCTCAAGGCCAGTTGTGGCCATGCCGCTGTCGTGAGGCCTACCGTGCCGCGTGTACCGAAGCCGTGGCCGCCGTGTGGGAACAGGTGCATTTCGCTGCTGACGTTTGCACTGCGCAGGCTGTTGTAGAAAAGGAGGCTGTTGCCTACCGGTACGACGTCGTCATCGGCGGCGTGCAGCAGGAAGCTTGGCGGTGTGTCGGCACGGACCTGCAGCTGCATCGAGTACTGCTGCAGCAGTTCGTCGCTGGGCGCGCTGCCGAGCAGGCGGTCGCGTGAGCCTGCATGCACGTCGTCGCCGCGCATCGTGATGACCGGGTACATCAGCAGCTGGAAGTCGGGGCGTGCGCTTTCCGCGTCGATTGCGTCGCTGTGCGGATAGACGTTGCGGTCAAAGCCGTTGCCCAACCGCGCGGCCAGGTGGCCGCCGGCCGAGAAACCCATCGTGCCGATACGCTGCGGGTCCAGGCCCCAGTCCTTGGCGTGGCGGCGGATCAGCCGCAATGCACGCTGCGCATCGGCCAGTGCCGCTTCGCGGTCGGTACGGCCTTCGCCGGGTAGCCGGTAGCGCAGCACGAACAGGGTCACTCCGCCCTGTTCCACCAGGGCCGGCACCAGCGCCGTGCCTTCCTTGTCCAGCACGACGCGCTGATAGCCGCCGCCGGGGATCACCAGCAAGGCGCTGCCATTGGGCTTGGCCGGGCGATACGCCACCAGATAGGGCGCGCTGACATGGTCGATATAGCGGTCCGGCAACGCCAGATCGCTGCTGCGTTCGACGATGCGCTGCGCCTGCGACAGCGGCTTGTCCCCCGGTGCCATGCCCTGCGGCCATAGCGCGATACGGTCAGCCGACCCTGCTGCGGGTTCACCATCGGTGGCGGCCACTACGGTTGCCGGAAGTAGTCCGACAAAAGTGGCGAAAGCCAGCTGCAACAAGGGTTTCAGTCGAATCATGAGCGTAGCGGTTAGGTCTTGGCTGAGGGCGTGGTACAGGTTCTGGTGCAGTGCACATTGTCAGATGACACCGGTTTACCTTATACAGCCAGTCACAGCACTGTCGATGGGCAGTGCAGCAAAGTCACCAGGAGACGCACTTGAGCAACGACCAAGGCAGCCAGCCGCAGGCGCCAGCCGCGCTGGACGAGATTGCCCGCACTTTTGTGGAAGCACGCCGCGATGGCCGTTCGCTTCCGGATTTCCCCGGTGCGATCCCGGACGACCTGGTCACCGCCTATCAGGTGCAGGATCTGGCGATCAGCCGCTGGGATGACAGCGTGGTCGGCTGGAAGGTGGGCTATATCGCCGCCGAACGCCGCGACAGCTCCGGCGACGATCGCCTGCTCGGCCCGATTTTCAAACGCAATCTCTGGAATGCTACCGGTAGCATCGTGGAGATCCCGGTATTTGAAGCCGCTGGCGGCTTTGCCGCGGTGGAGGCCGAGTACGTGCTGGAACTGCTGGCCGATGCACCGGCCGACAAGCTCGACTGGACCCCGGAAGAAGCCGAGGCGCTGCCGGCCAAGCTTTATATCGGCGTGGAAGTGGCCAGCAGCCCGCTGAAGACCATCAATGTGCTCGGTCCGCGCGTGGTGGTGTCCGATTTCGGCAACAACAACGGCCTGGTGCTGGGCGGCGAAGTGCCGAACTGGACCCGCTGCGATGAGCCGGAGCTGCGTGCGCAGACCGAGATCGACGGCGTCGTGGTCGGCATCGGTGGCGCCACTACCCTGCCCGGTGGCCTGCGTGCGGCCTATGCCTTCGCGCTGTCGCGTTCGGCCAAGCGTGGCCGGCCCTTGAAGAAGGGCGAGCTGATCGCTACCGGCAATGCCACCGGCATCCACGACATCGCCGTGGGCCAACAGGCATTGATTCGCTTCGCCGGTTACGGCGACATTTCCTGCAAGGCTGTGCCGGCTGGGTAATCCCGGCAGCCACGGTAGCAACGCGTTGGAGGGCGCTATGGTTACTCGAAGAGGATTTCTCAAAACCGGCATGGGGGCATTGGCCGTACCGGTACTTGCCGCCTGCTCTGGCGGCGGCAAGGGTGCGGCTGCTGGCAGCCAGCTGCTGACTGCTACCGATGTGCACGTGGCCGACTACCCGACGGTCACCGCGGTGAAGTGGATCGGCGAACAGCTGCTGCGTGAAACCGGCGGCCGCCTGGGTTTGAACCAGTTCCACTCCGGCCAGCTCGGCCGTGAGTCCGAAGCGATCGACATGGCCCGCTTCGGTGCCATCGACATCACCCGCGTCTATTCCGGCGCGCTCAACAATGCGTTCCCGCTGACCCGCGCGCTGTGCCTGCCGTATGTCTTCGACTCAGTCGACCATATGCGCCGCGCGCTCGATGGCGGTATTGCCGATGCAGTGCTGCAGGGCTTTGAGAGCCGCGAACTGGTCGGCCTGGCGGTCTATGACTCCGGTGCGCGCAGCTTCTACAACACCAAGCACCCGATCATCACGCCCAAGGACCTGCACGGCTTGAAGCTGCGCGTGGCCAGCTCGGACATCTTCCTGCAGCTGATGCGCCTGTTCGGTGCCAACCCCACGCCGATGTCGCTGGGCGACACGTTCTCCGGCATGGAGACGCACATGATCGACGGCGCCGAGAACAACATGCGCAGCTTCCATTCCAGCCGTCATTTCGAGGCCGCGCATTACTGGTCGGAAAGCCAGCACTCGTACGCGCCGGACATCCTGCTGATGTCGCGCCGCAGCCTGGATGCGTTGACCCCGTCCGATCGTCGTCTGGTGATCGATCTGGCGCGGCAATCCGTGCAGGTGATGCGCACCGCCTGGGACGCATCCGAAGACAAGGCCCGCGAGGCGGTACTGGCGTCCGGTGTGAAGTCGAATGCGGTCGACATGCCGGCATTCCGCGCCGCTGCCGAACCGCTGCTGCGTGACTACCTGCAGCAGGCTGATATCGCCGCGCTGCACCGTCGCATCCGCGACTTCGCCTGAGGGGGCCGTACCGATGTCTGATTCCAACGTACAAGCGGCCCCGGCAGGACTCCAGCGCGTGCTGGAGAAAGTTGCCGACGTGGTCATCTACATCGCCGTCGCCGCCCTGCTCGGGCTGGTGGTGGTGCAGGGCTGGCAGGTCTTCGCCCGCTACGTGATCAATGATTCACCGAGCTGGACCGAGCCGGTCACGCTGTTGCTGTTGAGCACGACGATGAGCATGGGTGCTGCGGCCGGTGTGTATACCAACCGCCATTTCGGCTTCTTCCTGCTGGCCGAGCAGATGCATCCGCTGGTCAAGCGCCTGATCGATGCGCTGGTGCCGCTGATCGTCGGCACCATCGGCGGCTTCCTCGCCTGGTGGGGTTGGGTGCTGTGGCTGGACGGCCTGCACATCAAGACCGCCGGTGCCAACCTGCCGCAGAGCGTGAACTACCTGCCGTTGAGCGTCGGTGGTGCGCTGATGGCGGTGTTCGCACTCAATCGCCTGCTGTTGTCGCTGCGCGCAGGCGCCGGCACCGCTGCCAACGCTGCTGAAGGGGACCGCTGAGTCATGGGTATCGCTATTCTTTTCCTCGTGTTCGGCGTGCTGCTGTTGATCGGCGTGCCGGTGGCCTATGCGCTTGCCGCTGCCGCGTTGGCCACCCTGCTGTATCTGGATATCCCCAGCATCGTGCTGGTGCAGCAGATTTCCGCCGGTACCGGCTCGGCTTCGCTGATCGCCATTCCGCTTTTCATCTTTGCCGGTGAAATCATGATGCGCGGCGGTATTTCCGAGCGTCTGATTTCCCTTGCGTCGTCGCTGGTCGGGCGCATGCGCGGCGGCCTGGGCCAGGTCTCGATCCTGTCCTCGCTGTTCTTCGGCGGCGTGTCCGGTTCGGCAATCGCCGACGTGTCGGCGGTTGGCGGCACGATGATCCCGCAGATGGTCAAGCGCGGTTACGACCGTGACTTCGCGGTCAACGTCAGCATCACCGCCGCGCTGGTGGCGCTGCTGGTACCGCCCTCGCACAACCTGATCCTGTTCTCGGCCGCGGCCGGTGGTGGCCTGTCCATTGCCGATCTGTTCGCCGCAGGCATCGTGCCGGCCTTGTTGATGACGCTGGTGCTGATGATCACCGGTTACGTGGTCGCGCGCCGTCGTGGTTACGGCGTGGAAGCCTTCCCGGGCTGGCGCGCGGTGCTGCTGCGGCTGGTTGCCGCCCTGCCCGGCCTCGGCCTGGTTGGCCTGATCTTCTTCGGTATCCGCGCCGGCATTTTCACCGCGGTGGAATCGGCGGCCATCGCCGTGGTCTACGCCTTGCTGGTGACCACCGTGCTGTACCGCCAGCTGCGCATCAAGGAGTTCTTCGAAACCGTCATCCATGCGGCGCGCAGCACCGGCGTGATCCTGTTCGTAATCGCCACCGCTGCGGTGTTCGGCTGGTTGCTGGCCTACCTGCAGGTGCCTGCAGCGGCGGTGGACTTCCTGCAGTCGTTCGCGCACAGCAAGTACATGGTGCTGTTGATGATCGTGGTGATGCTGCTGTTGCTGGGCACCTTCATGGACCTGGCGCCGATGATCCTGATCTGCACGCCGATCTTCCTGCCGGTGGCCAAGGCCTATGGCATCGATCCGATCCACTTCGGTCTGGTGCTGGTGCTGACCGGTGGCCTCGGCCTGGTCACGCCGCCGGTGGGCTCGGTGCTGTTCATCGGTACCGCCATCGGCAAGATCAGCGTCGGCGAAAGCATGAAGACCATCTGGCCGTTCTGGATGGCCGGCCTGCTGGTGCTGTTGATCGTGACCTTCTTCCCCGAACTGTCGCTATGGCTGCCGGCCCTGCTGCGTAGCTGATGCATGCACGCTGCGGACAGGTTCGCGCCTGTCCGCAGCCGTGGTTTGACGCTGGCGTATCTGCCGCGCCTTCAACCTGGAGATGTCGATGAACGTGACCCGTACCCTGGCCGCGCTGGCCACCGCATGCCTGTTGGCCGCCGTGCCTGCCTGGGCCGCCGATGCACCGATCAGCCCGAAGCGTGGCATCGAGCACCAGCGCATGGCCGATCTGGGCAATGGCAGCTTCCTCAACCCGGTGCTGGCCGGCGACCACCCGGATCCGTCGGTGCTCAAGGACGGTGATGATTACTACCTCACCCTGTCCTCCTTCGACGCCTACCCGGGCCTGCCGATCTGGCACTCTCGCGACCTGGTCAACTGGCAGCCGCTGGGCCATGCCATCACCACCAACGTCGGCGCGATCTGGGCGCCGGACATCATCAAGCACGACAGTCGCTACTTCATCTATTTCCCGGCACGCACCGGCGATTCACGCAGCAACTTCGTGGTCTGGGCCGACGACATCAAGGGCCCGTGGAGCGAACCGATCGACATTGGCCTGTCCGGTTACATCGATCCCGGTCACGCGGTCGGCGAGGACGGCAAACGCTACCTGTTCCTGTCCGGCGGCGACTACGTGCAGATCAGCGACGACGGCCTGAGCGTGGTCGGCAAGCCCAGGCACGTCTATGACGGCTGGCGTTACCCGGAAAGCTGGGACGTGGAGTCGTATGCGCAGGAAGGCCCGAAGATCAGCCAGCGCAATGGCTGGTACTACATGACCACCGCGGTCGGCGGCACTGCCGGTCCACCGACCGGGCATATGGTCATCACCGCACGCTCGCGCTCGATCCACGGGCCGTGGGAGAACGCGCCGAACAATCCCATCACCCGCACCGTCGATCGCGCCGAGCCATGGTGGTCGCGTGGCCATGCCACCCTGATCGAGGGCACCGATGGCCGCGGCTGGATGATGTACCACGGCTACGAGAACGGTTACTGGACGCTGGGCCGGCAGATGCTGCTGGAACCGATCGAGTGGACCGACGATGGTTGGTTCGTGGCCAAGGGCGGCGATCTGGGGGCGCCGCTGCACAAACCTTCCGGCGAGGCGCTGCCGCATGGCATGGCGCTGTCCGATGACTTCAAGGGCGGCAAGCTCGGCCCGCAATGGTCGTTCTTCAACCCGACCCGCGAGGAGTACCAGCGGCTCTCCTTCGACAAGGACGGCATGAGCCTGCAGGGCAAGGGCACGACCCCGCGTGACAGCTCACCGCTGACTGCCATTGCCGGCGACGTCGCCTATCAGTTCGAAGTGGAAATGGACATCGAGCCGGGTGCCTTCGGCGGCGCCCTGCTGTATTACAGCGACCGCCTGTATGCCGGCGTGGGCAGCAATGGCGAGCAGTTCATCCTGCACCGCTACGGCGAGGAGCGCCCGACCCGGCCCCAGCCCAGCGCCAGCGGCGGCAAGCTGTGGCTGCGGGTCACCAACAACCGCCACATCCTCACCATCCACACTTCCAAGGACGGCCACAGCTGGCAGAAGTATCCTGTTCAGATGGAAGTCTCCGGCTACCATCACAATGTGGCGGGGAAATTCCTTGCACTGAAGCCGGCCATCTATGCCGCCGGCAACGGCAAGGTCCACTTCCGCCAGTTCCGCTACCGTGCTCTGGATTGAGTGCGGCCCGATAGAATGCCCGTCATGAACGGTTTCAAGGACATCGCCTTGCGCAAGAAAGCCGACGCCGCCACCACGCCCCAGTCACTGGGGCGGCCCGCAACCATCAACGACATCGCGCGGCTGTCGGGTGTTTCCAAGAAGACGGTCTCGCGGATCATCAACAACTCACCGCTGGTGCGCAAAGACACCCGCGACAAGGTTGAAGCGCTGATGCGCGAGGTCGGCTACACGCCTGATCCGCTGGCGCGTGGGCTCGCGTTCCGGCGTTCGTTCCTGATCGGCATGGTCTACGACAACCCCACCGCGCAATACGTGGTGGACATGCAGAACGGCGCGCTGGATGCATTGCGCGGTTCCAGCTTCGAGCTGGTGGTGCACCCCTGCGACACCCGCAGCCCCGGCTATATCGAGGGCGTGAAGCGCTTCGTGCAGCAGCAGAAGCTGCATGGCGTGATCCTGGTGCCGCGTGCCTCGGAAGACCAGGCACTGGCCGACATGCTGGACGAGATCGGTTGCCGCTTCACCCGCATCGCCGCCCTGCCGCTGGATGAAACCTCGCAGATGGTGATCACCCATGACCGCGACGGCGCCGCCGAAGCGGCCGATTACCTGCTGTCGCTGGGCCACCGCGACATCGCCCTGATTACCGGCCCCACCGCCTATCGCTCCGCGCACGAACGCACCTCGGGCTTTCTGGAAGCGCTGGAACGGCGTGGCATCGAGCTGCCGCCGGCACGCATCATCGAGGCCGGTTACACCTTCGAATCGGGTGTGGCCGCGGCCGAGAAACTGCTGCTGGGCAAGCAGCGCCCGACTGCGATCTTCACCGGTAACGATGAAATGGCTGCCGGCGTCTACAAGGTTGCCATGCGTGCCGGCATCAACATTCCACGCGAGTTGTCGATCGTCGGTTACGACGACAGCCCGCTGGCGTCGCGCCTGTGGCCATCGCTGACCTCGGTGCGCCGCAACACTCGTGACACCGGGAGAACAGCGGCTGCGATGCTGATCCAGCCGGAGGGCAAGACCGCCATGCCGATGGCCAGCGTGCGCCCGCATCTGATCGTGCGCGATTCCTGCCAGCCGCCGCAGGACTGATCGCCCCCAAGTTTTTGTTTTGCAAAGGAAACCACTTATCTTGCAGTGCAAAATGACACCGGTTTCCATAATTGGCTAGAATCGCCCGGCAGGCCCGCGGATTGCAGCGGCGGGCCACTGGACAGATGCGCTGACCGGGACCGCCCCGGCGCCATCGCCCCGCTCCGGCACCCGCCGCCGGCAGCACTACCGAACTACCGCTCTGGGAGAGGAACAGCATGACGAATCCATTCAGTCTCGAAGGCAAGGTCGCCCTGGTAACCGGTGCCAATACCGGTCTGGGCCAGGGCATCGCGCTGGCGCTGGCCGCCGCCGGTGCCGATATTGCCGGCGCCGGCATCGTCCCGGCCGACGAGACCGCCGAGAAGGTGCGCGCGCTGGGCCGCCGTTTCCTCAACATCGAAGCCAACCTGATCAGCATCGAGCCGGTCGAGCGCGTGGTTGCCGAGACAGTTGCAGGCCTGGGCCGCCTGGATATCCTGGTCAACAACGCCGGCCTGATCCGTCGCGCCGACGCGGTGGATTTCAGCGAGAAGGATTGGGACGACGTGATGAACGTCAACATCAAGTCCGCGTTCTTCATGAGCCAGGCAGCCGGCAAGCATTTCATCGCCCAGGGCAGCGGCAAGATCATCAACATCGCCTCGATGCTGTCCTTCCAGGGTGGCGTGCGGGTGCCGTCGTATACCGCTTCCAAGAGCGGCATTGCCGGCATCACCCGCCTGCTGGCCAATGAGTGGGCAGGCAAGGGCGTGACCATCAACGCCATCGCCCCGGGTTACATGGCTACCGACAACACCGCGCAGCTGCGTGCTGATGAAGACCGCAACAAGGCGATCCTGGACCGCATCCCGGCCGGCCGCTGGGGCAAGCCGGAAGACCTGGGCGGTACGGCAGTGTTCCTGGCTTCGAGCGCGTCGGATTACGTCAACGGCGCGATCATTCCGGTGGATGGTGGTTGGTTGGCGCGCTGAGGATTGAAGGTGGTGAAGCGGAAGCTGAAAGGCAGGCACGAAGCGTAAAGCTGAAAAGCCAGGAGCGCCCTCACCCCTACCCCTCTCCCGCAGGCGGGAGAGGGGAAAGCAAGAGCCAAGGCAGGAGCAGAAGCAACAGCCAAAGCCAAAGCCAAAGCAACAGCCGAAGCAACAGCCAAAGCAACAGCCAAAGCAACAGCCGAAGCAACAGCTAAAGCAACAGCTAAAGCAACAGCCGAAGCAACAGCTAAAGCAACAGCCGAAGCCGAAGCCGAAGCAACAGTCCAAGCAGAAGCAGAAGCCCAAGCAGAAGCCCAAGCAGAAGCAAAGGTAGAAGCAAAGGCAGAAGCAAAGGCAGAAGCAAAGGCAGGCGCGACAGCGATAGCGAGCGCAGGCAGCCAAGCTGCAGTCGCGCGCGGCACAGATTTCCCTTCTCCCGCATGCGGGAGAAGGTGCCCCGAAGGGGCGGATGAGGGGAGCTTTTGCTTCTGCTTCCACCTCATCACCAACAACGTTTCCCCCTAATCGAGAGTCACGCAATGAAAATCGCATTGATGCAGGAGTTCAGCCAGGCCGCCAAGAACCCGGTGGTGCTGGAACAGCTCAACACCGTCGCCGCCGCACAGGGCCACGACGTGTTCAACGTTGGCATGGACGGTGACAACGATCACCGCCTGACCTACATCCACCTCGGCATCTGCGCCGCGTTGCTGCTCAACGCCAAGGCCGTGGATTTCGTGGTTGCCGGCTGCGGCACCGGGCAGGGCGCGATGATGTCGCTCAATGCATGGCCGGGCGTGTTCTGCGGCTACTGCATCGAGCCGACCGATGCCTTCCTGTTCGCACAGGTCAACAGCGGCAACGCGCTGGCCCTGCCGTTCGCCAAGGGCTTCGGCTGGGGCGCGGAAATCAACATCCGCTACATCTTCGAGAAGGCATTTGCCGGTGAGCGCGGCCAGGGTTACCCGGCTGAGCGCAAGGAATCGCAGATGGCCAATGCCGGCATCCTGGCGCAGGTGAAGCAGGGCGCCTCCAAGGATTTCGTCGAAGGCCTGAAGTCCATCGACCAGGAACTGGTGAAGCAGGCCGTCGGCGGCGAGCGCTTCCAGAAGGCGTTCTTCGACAACGCGCAGGACGAGAACATCGTCGCCTACGTGAAGAGCGTGCTGGGCAAGTAAGCCCACGCGTGCGGTAGCGCCCTTGCGGGCAGACAAGGGCGCCTGCGGGCGCCTTTGTTGTTTGTGGATATCGATGCACCCAACGGCACATTCGCAATGTTGGATACCAGCCCTTCTCCCCTTGCGGGAGAAGGTGCCCGAAGGGCGGAAGAGGGGAGGCGTGCGCAGCACGCATGCTTCTTGGTGCTGGAACTCATCAAGCCAGCGATCTTCGATCGCCCCCTCTCCCCAACCCCTCTCCCGCAAGGGGAGAGGGACTTTAAGGCGAACAGCAAAGCATGAAGACCTCAGCATTTTTCCTCATCGCCCTTTGCGCTCTCTTTTCCAGCGCCCGCGCCAACGAATCCGCCCACCGCGTCTTCATAGCCGCAGACTCAACCGCCGCCAGCTACGGCCCCGAACGCGCGCCACAAGCGGGCTGGGGCCAGATGCTGCAGAGCTGGTTTGACGACAGCCAATGGCAGGTGCGCAACCACGCCGTCGGCGGTCGCAGCACCCGCAGCTTCATCAACGAAGGACGGCTGGATGCAATCGAGAAAGAGCTGCAACCCGGCGACGTATTGCTGATCCAGTTCGGCCACAACGACGCCAAGCTGGAAGACGCTACGCGCTACACCAATCCAGACAGCGACTATCAACAGTTCCTCTCACGCTACATCGCCGCTGCACGTGCGAAAGGCGCAACGCCCATCCTGATCACGCCGGTCGCACGCCTGCTCTACGATTTCGGTGCGTTGCTCGACACGCACGGTCGCTACACGCTTGCAATGAAGCAGGTCGCCAAAGCGCAGGACGTGCAGCTGATTGATCTCAATGCCAGTTCGATGGCGTGGATACGCGCGCTGGGCGAGCAGGGCGCCAAGCCCTACTTCATGTTCGTGCCCGAGCAGAACAAAGCCGATGGCACCCATTTCAGCGTTGCCGGTGCAACCGCGGTGGCGTGCCTGGTGATGCGCGGTTGGGTGGACATCGCGCCGCAACTGAAGCCCACGCTCAAGCGCGATATCGACTGTGGTGCGATCACTGCGGGGCAGGGCGTGGTCGCTTCCACGCCAAGTGCTGCCGCACCTGTTGTTGCAACGCCAAAGCGGGAGGCAGGCAATACCTACGGTTCACAGGTCATCCGCGAACAGGACATCGGCCGCCAGCAACCTGGTCCGCACGGTGGTGCCGGACCGACCACCGCCTATTCGTTCTTCGCCGACGTAAGCGATCTGCCGTTCGTGATGCGCAAGCGCGTGCTGCACAAAGGCGCAGGCATCGGCCTGCATCCGCAGCACAAGGACGAGATCTATTACATCGTCAGCGGGCGTGGTCTCTATGTGCTGGACGGAAAACAATACGAAGTCGCTCCAGGGCATGCCTTGCTCACCCGCAGCGGCAGCAGCCATGCCCTGCAACAAATGGGTGAAGATGACCTGGTGGTGATGCTGGCGTATCCAGCAGCGCGTTGACTGCGCAGTTCGGGGGCAATGTCTGGCTCATCGCCGCGATGCCCGGCTGCGGCATCGTCCCAATGTTGCTGTTTCATCGGCACCTTCGTGCAGGCCAACGCTGCCATGGCCGGGCTGGCTTGACACGGCCACGGGCCGCCCCCAATGTGCCGTCCCTAGGGGCTTCCGATCCAGATGAACGTCGGCGCTGCGTAAGCAGACGCCGGCGACGCGCGTCCTGCGGGCGCGGCGGTTCGGCTCAGGAAGAATGGAATACGCACCATCCAGGATGGAAACCGATGAAGAAGCACAGCCTTGCCGTACTCGTTCCGTTGTTGCTGCTGACTGCCGGCGCTGCCGATGCGCAGTCCATTTCAGAGGGTTGGGCTGCCTATCGCGCCCAGCAGACCGCACCCACCGCTGTAACGCCAGCGCAGCCTCAAGTGGCCGGCGAGGCCGCGCCGCAGGTGACTTCCGATTCGCCCATCACCCAGACACCGGCAGCGGCACCCGCACCCGCACCCGCACCGCAATGGGGCGGCCCATCGCCCAAGCGCGAACAGCCGCAACATGGCTTCTTCGTCGGCGTGCAGGGTGGTGCTGGCTGGGTCTATGAGGATGCTGACCAACGTGCGGTTTCCGCCAGTGCGGGCTATCGCTGGCAGATCGAAGATTTCGCCCAGGTGGGTATCGAGCTTGGTGCAGGCAAGCTGCGGGAAACGCACGAGAAGGACTTTCTGGTGCCTGAGGTCAGGTTCACCAACATCGGTGCGAATGCGCGTTTCAGCTTCGGCAGGAACAGTGCCTGGTTTGGCACCGTGCGTGCTGGCTACTGGCGCGCCAAGTCGGATGATTACTGGGGAAAAGTCAGTACCGATGGTCTTTACGGAGGCGTGGGCGTTGGTGTGGACGTCAGCCGCCACTTCAACCTGCAACTGATGTACACCGGCTACCTGTACTCGGCGGACTACAACTACAACGACGAAGAGTACGAAGTGAATGGCGCCGACACGCTCACTCTGGGTGCGGAAGTCCGCTTCTGATTGCCTGCACGCCGGTCGTTGCGGATCGGCTCATGGGCACGTTCGATTAGATGCCATGCCGGCCAGGTGCCGCCCACGGCTCCTTCTCCAAACGCAGCGCCAGGTAGTCGATCAAGGCCTGTACCCGTGCCGGCCGATGCAGGCCGGGCGGGGTGATGATGCTCAGCGCCAACGGTTCGACCTTCCAGTCGTCCATGGCGGTCTGCAGGCGGCCGTCGCGTAGTTGTTCCCAGACCAGGAACTCCGGCTGCAAGGCCAGCCCAAGCCCGGCCTGCAGGGCGGCATCGAATATGTCGGCATTGTTGGCCTGCAGTTGGCGCGGCACGGTCTGCGCGAACTCGCCGTGGCGCGGGTGGCGGAAGCGCCACGTATTTCCGCTGCGGGTGTAGCTGTACTGGAAGCCGCGGTGCTGGACCAGATCACGTGGATGGCTGGGGCGGCCGTGCGCCTCGAAGTACGCCGGCGACCCGACCAGCAGAATGCGTACCTGGCATAGCTGGCGTGCGCGCAGGCTGGAGTCGGCAAGCGTGGAGATGCGCAGCGCCATGTCGAAGCGCTCGGCCACCAGGTCCACCATTTGATCACTGAGCTGGATATCCAGTTCCACGTCCGGGTGCGCCTGCATGAACTCCGGCAGCAGTGGTGCCAGCCGCGACACGCCGAACGACATCGGTGCCGCCAGCCGGATCAGGCCACGCAGCGCTGCCGAACGGTCGGCTATTTCGGCTTCGACCGCCTCGCCTTCATCGAGAATGCGTACTGCCCGCTCCAAGGCCGCTTCACCCGCGGCGGTCAGCGACATGCGCCGTGAGGTGCGGTGGAACAGGCTGGTGCCGATACGCGTCTCCAGCCGGGTGATGGCCTTGGAGACGGTGGCCTGCGACAGCTGCAACTCCTCGGCGGCGCGGGCGAAGGAGCCGGCTTCGGCGACCTTGGCGAAGATCGCCCAGGCTTCCAGGTCAGGCAGGCGGTTCATGGTGGCGGCTCGCAGGGCAGGGTGGGGCGATCATGTCACAAATGGAAAGAATGCTTTTCCATACTTTCTATTCTCGGTATCGAGGTGCAGGCCTAGACTTTCCCACATCGAAACCCCACCGCCTTCAGGAGAACGCCATGATTGAACGTCGCCCATTTGCCAGCCTCGGTGGAGCCAATCACGGCTGGCTCGATGCCAAGCACCACTTTTCGTTTGCCGAGTACCAGGACAACAAGCGCATGAACTGGGGCGCGATGCGGGTCTGGAACGACGACATCATCCAGCCCGGCACCGGCTTCCCGGCGCACCCGCATGCCGAGATGGAAATCATCACCTATGTGCGCGAAGGCGCCATCACCCACAAGGACGACCAGGGCAACCAGGGCCGTACCGAAGCCGGCGATGTGCAGGTGATGAGTGCCGGTACCGGCATCCGCCACGCCGAATACAACCTGGAGGCGGGGGTCACCAAGATCTTCCAGATCTGGATCTTCCCCGACCAGCGCGGTGGCAAGCCGTCCTGGGGCAGCAAGCCCTTCCCCAAGGGCGAGCGTTCGGGCCGCTTCATCACCCTGGCCAGCGGCATGGAAGGTGACGACGATGCACTGCCGATCCGCGCCAACGCCCGCGTCCTGGGTGCCACGCTGAAGGCCGGCGAGAGCACCGAGTACCACTTCACCGACGCCAACCGTTACGGCTACCTGGTGCCGAACACCGGCAAGGTCGACGTCAGTGGCGTGCTGCTGGAAGCCCGCGATGGCGCCGCCATCACCGGCGAGACCAGCATCCGCATCACCGCACTGGAAGACTCCGAGCTGGTGCTGGTGGATACCGCGGCGCTGCAGTGAGCAAAAACCGGGGTCAAAGTCGGGTTATGTATCTCTACCCGATCAAGCTCCCGTAGACGACAAAGGCGGGGATATCCGCCAAAGCAGTTCACTTGAGCATTTGAGTCACCAGAATCCGACGCCAGACATCTGGTGTCGGTTTTTTTTTTGTAGGAGCGGCGTAAGCCGCGAAGCAGGAAGATCATCAGATGACACAGCTGCCAAGGGTTCAAGCAACGTCAGCTTCGCGGCTCACGCCGCTCCTACAGTTCCTGCAGCAAATGCAAGGCTGGTGGCATCCCCGGCCTCGCCTGCGGGTTCTGCACGGCATTTCTGACAGTTTCGTAATCTCCAGGTCAGGCCGATGACAGTTGCGTGCGCCTAGCCTGAGCACCTCTCCCGCAGGTGCCGGTCATGTCATTACTTCGTCGCTTCTCTCTCTCCGCTGCCGCCATGCTGCTGGCTGGCGTCTTCATGTCGGCCACGGCAATCGCGCATCCGCGGGTGCTGAGCTCCAGTCCTGCTGCCAACGCCGCCGTGGCCGCGCCAATCCAGATCGACGTGACCTTCAGCGAAGCCTTGCTCGCACGCGGCTCGCGCGCCGAGTTGTTCATGGGCCATGGCCGCTTGTGGATGAAGGTGGCAGTGGCGCCTGCGCAGCTACTTGCCGATGGCCGCACCCTGCGGACCGTGCCCACTGCACCGCTGGTGCCGGGCAACTATCGCCTGCAGTGGCGCACGGTGGGATCGGACAGCCACCCGATGAGTGGCGAGATCGATTTCAGCGTCAAGTAAGCAGGCCGGACGATGTCGGAGCCCTTTGTCTACGCGCTGCGTTTCATGTTGTATGTGGACCTGATGCTGCTGTTCGGCGTGCCGCTGTTCGCGCGCAATCAGCGGCTGGCACCGCTGCTGGGCTGGCGCAGTTGGGGCGTGCTGCTGGCGGTGGGGGGTCTGGTGATGGTGTTGTTGGACGCGACTCTGCGCATATCCACCTTGCTCGACATCGCACCGGATTCACTGGGTGTAGATGATCTGGCCTGGTTCATCGGTGCCACCACCGCCGGCCGCGCCGCCTTGGTGCGCGGCGCGGTGCTGGCCTTGCTGCTGCTCCTGTTGCTGCCGCGGCGTCAGCACGCGCGCCAACTGCTGCCACAGACAGCATTGGCCGCCATCGCGCTGGCCAGCCTTGCCTGGAATGGTCATGCCGGCGCCGGCGATTACCTGCAGGGCTGGCCGCGGCTGTTGGCTGGCATCATCCACCTGCTTGCTGCCGGTGCGTGGCTGGGCGCCATAGTGGCCTTGCTGAGCCTGCTACGGCGCAGCCAGCAACAGCCACAAGGCGAACGCGCAGCGGCGCTGTTGGCCGGCCTGCGCGGCTTCGCGCTGCCCGGCACGGTCATTGTCGTGCTGCTGGCCATTACCGGCAGCATCAGCTACATCGATCTGGGTGGCGCCCTGGCCAGCCTGACCGGCACCACCCATGGGCGCTGGCTGTCGTTCAAGCTGCTGTTGGTAGTCGGCATGCTGTTGTTGGCAGCGTTGCATCGTTGGCGGCTGGTGCCGGCTCTGGCTGCTGCGCTGCAGACCAGAGCAGCGCATCCATTGCGCGCGCTGCGCCGCAGCCTCGCGTTGGAAGCATTGCTGGCGCTGCTGGTGCTGGCATGTGTCGCCGTACTGGGTACGCTTGACCCTACCGCCTGAGCCAGCGCTGCTTCGAGGACCCGCAATGAAGTTGTTGATCGTCGAAGACGAACCCAAGACCGGCAGCTATCTGCGCCAAGGGCTTGAAGAGGCCGGCTATGTGGTGGATCTCGTTGCCGATGGCGTGGACGGGCTGCACCTGGCCAGCAGCGGCGACTATCAACTGTTGATTCTGGACGTGATGTTGCCGGGCATGGACGGTTGGAACGTACTGGCGCGGCTGCGTGATGCCGGCAATCCACTGCCGGTGCTGTTCCTGACCGCGCGCAGCAGCATTCCTGATCGCGTGCAGGGCCTGGAACTCGGCGCAGATGACTATCTGGTAAAACCCTTCGCCTTCGTCGAATTGCTGGCGCGGGTGCGCACCTTGCTGCGTCGCGGTCAGGTGCAGCCGCAGGCAGAGCGCATCGTCATCGCCGATCTGGTGGTGGATACCCTGCGTCGTCGCGTGCAGCGCGGCGAGCGCCGCATCCAACTCAGCCAGAAGGAATACGCCTTGCTGGAACTGCTGGCGCGGCGCCGTGGTGAAGTGCTGCCGCGCTCGCTGATCGCATCGCAGGTGTGGGACATGAACTTCGACAGCGACACCAACGTCATCGATGTCGCGGTACGCCGGCTGCGCGCCAAGATCGACGACGATTTCGCCGACAAGCTCATCGTCACCGTGCGCGGCATGGGCTATGTGCTGGAAGCGCCAGCCGCCGGTGACGATGCGTGACGCGGCGGCGCTCCATCGTCTGGCGGCTGACCGCACTGCTGGCCACGATCAGTGTGCTGGTGATGGCGGTGCTCGGCATCGCCATCGACCAGGCGGTGCGCCACAACTTCAATGCCCTGGACCGCGCCGAGCTGGAGAACAAGGCGGCACTGATCAGCGATATGGCGGCTACCGTACCGCCGCAGGAGCTCGGTCAGCGCCTGGGCGAAGCGCTGGGTCACCATCCGGATATCGCCTTCTGGATCGGTGATGCCGACGGCAACGCCCTGTTCTCCACCGCGCCGCCAAGCCTGCTGGCCTATGCGCGGCAGCATCCGTCGACGGCGCAGCTGCGGCAGCAACTGTGGCGTTTGCCAGACGGCAACCGGTTCATCGTCCTGCATCTGCGCCAGATGCAGCAAGGTCGTCCGCTGACCTTGTTGTTGGCGATTGACGGTGCCCGCCACGCGCCATTCCTGCGTGGTTTCCACCAGCTGCTTGCGGCCTGCATCGTGCTGGCGGCGGTGACCAGCAGCCTGCTCGGCGGCTACGTGGTACGGCGCACGTTGCGGCCGCTGCAGAACCTGGCCGATGAAGCCAAGCAGATCACCACCGAGCACCTGGACCGACGCCTGTCAGTGGGCGCGGCACCGGCCGAGCTCGATCACCTCGCGCAGACCTTGAACAGCATGCTGGCACGGCTGCAGGACGATTTCGTACGTCTGTCCGAATTCTCCGCCGACCTCAGCCATGAGTTGCGCACACCGATCACCAATATGCTTACCCAGGTGCACGTGGTACTGGCGCAGCCGCGTGACAACGCCGCCTATCGCGATGCGCTTGGTTCCTGCGCCGAGGAGATGCAGCGGTTGTCACGGACGGTGACGGACATGCTGTATCTGGCACAGGCGGAAACGGTGGATGCGTTGCCAACCCGGGAACGTGTGGCGATTGGCGGCTTGGTGGATACGCTGCTGGAGTTCTACGGTCTATTGGCCGAAGACAAACAAGTGCGCCTGCAGCGTGACGGCGATGCCGAACTGCAGGGAAATCGCCTGATGATCCACCGTGCCATCGCCAACCTGCTCTCCAACGCCATCCAGCATTGCCCGCCCGGCGGCGTGGTACAGATCCGCATCCGCAGCAGCGATGGCCGCTGCAGCATCGAGGTCAGCAATCCCGGTGCGCCGATTCCTGCCGAGGTATTGCCGCGATTGTTTGACCGCTTCTATCGTGCGGATCGTTCGCGCGGGCGCGGCCATGGTGAGGGTGCAGGCTTGGGTCTGGCGATCACCCGCGCCATCGCCCACGCGCATGGTGGGCAGGCGCAGGTTGCTTCAACAGCACAAGACACGGTGTTCAGTCTGCAGCTGCCGCTGGCATGAACGGCGCGCGTTGAAGCGTTAGGTCTTTTTACGTTTGCCTGTGCTCGCGCGAGGAGGCTTGCGGGCGCTGGCAGCGCGGCCAGTGTTGCTTTGCGGACTGCTGGCGCCCAGCTGCTCCATCCACGTCAGTACGTCCACGTAGGCGATGAAGTGCTGCAGATACTCCGGCGACAGCTCCTGCATCAGCGCCATTGCGCGGTAGGTGAGCACGCTGGAGTTCAAAGGACCGGCGTCTTCTGGCAACGAATCCAGGCATTGACGCAGCAGACTGTCGATGCGGATTCGGCTCCACAGCTGCTGGAATTCATCCAGTGCCGGCATCAGCACTCCTTCGGTGCTATCGCCAGTGTCGCTGTCGCCAGCTGCTGCGTTGGCGGTGCTCAGCGGCAACTGGTATTGCAGCGGATCTGCCTCCAGCTGCTGCAGCAGCAACTGCAGAGGGCTGCCGGTTCCGGTCTGTGCTGCAGGCTCCGCATCTTCAACCGCAACAAGCTGTGCATACGCGCCGGTCAGCTGCGACAGACGTGCATCCAGCTGCGCGCGCGCGCTGCCCGCATAGCGTTGTGCGCGCTGCGCCAGCGCAGCGATCAGCTCGAAACGTGGCGGATCAAAACGATCCGCGCCGCTTTCGCGCCATGCCTGCAGCTGTGCGAGTGCTGCGGAATCAGCAGGCATCATTGTGCGGCGTCGGCCTTGCCGTCCTGCTTGGGACGCGGGATCGGTGCGATCTCGACGCGACGGTTCTTTGCCCGTCCAGCTTCGTCATCGTTGCTGCTGACCGGCTGCTCGGCACCGAAGGCAGCGGCGAACACCGACTGCGACGGCACGCCATCGGCAATCAGCGTGCGGGTGACGGTGAGCGCACGCGCGGCCGACAATTCCAGGTTGTCGGCGAATCGGCCATGGACCACGCGCACCGGCTGGTTGTCGGTGAAGCCGCTGACCATCAGGATTTCCTCGCGTGCACCCAGATAGTCCCGCAGCGGCGCGGCGATGCTCTGCAGCAGCTCGCGGCCTTCCGGCTGCAGCTGGTCGGAGTTGAGTGCGAACAACACGCTGCCGCTGATGCCGATGCGCCCATTGATCACGGTGACGCGGCCAGCGGCCAAGGGTGCAGCCAGGGCCTGCTCCAGCGTCTTCAGCTTGGCGGTCTGTTCCTGGCGCTGCTTCACTTCCTCATCCAAGCGGTTGTGCAGCAGCAGCTGTATGCCGATCACGCTGGCCAGGATCAGCACGAAGGCGCCGAGCAGCACCGACATCAGGTCGCCGAACGCGGCCCAGGTGGTGGCGCTGGATTCGGCGTCGAATTCGATTTCGTCGCTCATCGCGCTCAGGCTCCGGCGTTGTCGCGGGCTTCGGCCAGCTGCTGCAGTTCGCCGATGATCTGCTTCTGCGAGAGCATGCTCAGGTCCACCACTTCGCGCGCCTGTGCGACGTAGTAAGCCAGCTGCTCATCGCTGCGCGCCAGCGACTTGTCGAGCGCGCTTTCGATCAGCTGCAGGCGTTCGTTCAAGGCTGCCGTGGACTGGCCGAACAGCTGCACCGCACTGCCGAAGGCATCGCCGAGGCTGGCCATTTCGACCGCGCTGGCGGTGACGTTGGCGGCGGCGTGGTCGAGCTTGCTGGTCTCGCTTTCAAGCTGGGTGCTGAAGCGGCCGCCAACGCGTTCGAGCAGATCGGCCGAGGTGCTGACCAGTGCGTCGACTGCGCTGCGCTGTTCGGTCGATGCGTGGGTGACCGCGCCGAGCAGGGTTTCCAGCGTCGACAGCAGGTGGCTGCGTTCTTCCAGCATGGCGGTGTCGCGGACCATGCTGTCGGACAGGTTCTGGCGCAGCTCGGCCACCACTTCGGCGGCGGCACGCGGTGCCTCGGAGGCGGTCTGCACCAGGCGCGAGATCTCAGTGATGGTGTCGCGGGCCTGAGCCTGCTGCTGCTCGCTCATGGCCTGGGTGGTCTGCGCGAGGCTGTCGCAGATCTGCTGCTGGCGCTGGGCGACTGCTTCGCCATTACGCTGCCAGCTGCTGTCCAGTGTGCCGACCATCGCCGTGAGTGCCTGCGACCACTGACCCAGACGCTGTTCGTCGCGCTCTGCGAAGGCGCTTTGCAGCTGTTCGTGCGACTGCTGCAGCGAAGACAGCAGCGACTGTGCGTGTTGCTCGAATGCAGACGACGCGCTCAGCAAGGCCTGTTCATTGCGCTGTGCAAGTTCGTCATGTGCGTCGTGCTGCTTTGCCAGCGCATCGCGCCACGCTTCGGCGGTACGGCCGACGTTGTCTTCCATGCGCGCGGCAACGCCGTCGATCAAGCTGTTGGAGCGTTGCTCGAAGGTGCTGCCGAACTGTGCAAGCGCCTGTTGCAGCTGTTCGGTCAACGCGCTGTTGCTGCGCTGTTGTTGCTCCAGTGCGCTGTTCCAGCTGCTGCCCGCAGTTGCGGCCGCACTCTGCACGGCGGCGTTGATGCCTTCCAGTTGCTTGTGCACGGCGCTGTCGATGCTGGCGTGCAGCGCATTGGACTTGTCAGCAAGCCCCGCCATGGTGGCATCAACGACGGGCTGCAGTGCGGCGCCAACCGCATTGGCCTGCTGGCTGATACCGGCCTGCATTGATTGCTGCAGTGATGCCGCCAGCTGCGTATAGGCAGCTTCAGTGCGCTGGTGGAATTCCTGCTGGCTGGCCTGCAGGCGTTCGTTGTTGCTCTGATGCTGCTGCTCAAGGCTGCTCATCATCGACTGCAGGCGCTCGACCAGGGTCGGCATCAACGCGTTCTGTTCTTGCAGCAGGCGGAAGGTCTCGCCGCGCTGGAAACGCTGCGAGTGCGTGCGCAGCTGGCTGGCGATGCCGGCATCCAGTTCCTGCACGGTCTGCGCGCGCTCACGGCGCAGCAAGGCCGACAGCAGGCCGAGCGCGGCCGAGCTGGCAACACCGGCAATCGAGGTGCCGAAGGCGAAGCCCAGACCCTTGACCGGTGCGGCCAGCGAGCTGCGGATCGCATCCAGGTCGGTAGCGCTTTCCAGCGCCAGGCCAGTGCCGCGCAAGGTCGCCATCATGCCGAGCAAGGTGCCGAGCATGCCCAGCAGCACCAGCAGGCCGACCAGATACGGGGTCAATGCAGGTGCGGGCAGACCGACGCGTTCGCCCTGTACGCGCAGCCGCACCGGACCGCGCAGGCCCGGCTGCAGGCGGCTGAGCCAGCCATCGAGGTTGTCTGCCGCCTCGCCGATGGCCGGCAAGGCCTGCTGCAAGGTGCTGGTGGCCTGGCGGTAGCGGAACAGTTCCACCGCGCCGGCCAGATAACAGGCGGCGATGATCGCGGCGACCACCGCGGCCAGCGGATGGGTGCCGGCATAGCCGACGCCGATCCAGCACACGGCCAGCAGGCCAACAAGGAAGACAACGACTGCAACGAGGTTTCTGGACATGAGGTACGGATTACCGGGTGCGTAGCGCTGCGAGCAGGCCATCAATGGGGTGGAAGCGGACATCCAGTTCGGCCAGCAGCGCGATGCGCAGGTCTTGCCGGAACGTGACCAGCCAAGGGCCGGTGGGTGCCGCGGTGGGTTCCGATGCGGTTGCATCGGCGGGGTCGTGCGCGGCTGCAGCGAGCAGCCGTTGGTAGTGCAGGCCGAGCAGCACCGGCACATGGGAAAGCAGACTGTGTTCGCGCGGGCTGAGGGTGGCTTCCATCACCGCGTCGACTTCGGCCAAGCGTGCCTTGGCCGGGGATTGCCGCGCCAGCATGTCACGCAGGCGGCCGCGCAGGCGACCGCTGGCGGTCTGCATGGCGCGTTGCTGACTCAGGTAGTGCTGGCGGTAGGGGGCAAAGCCGGGCGGCAGCTCGGCGTCGGCAGGGGCTGGGTTGCGCGGAGGGCTCAGGTCGATCTCGGCCTGGATGGCCTCGACCAGTTTGATCCGCACATTTGCGTATTCAGCATCCTGCGCCGGCGCGTAGTCGGCACCGGGTTCGGGCTCTGGCGGCGGGTTGTCCAGCGCCTTGGACAGGGTGATGGCACGGTTCCAGTCGAACCACTGCGCCAACCGCTCCGGCACCGCAGGCGCCGCAGGGGATGTTCCCTCGTCGTTGAATCGGGCCAGCAGGCGAATGAACGCCGGGCCCAGAACGGGCGCCCGTTCGGATGCTTTCGCCATGGTCCTGACTAAAAATTGGCCATTTTACATGCTGGCGCAAAGCGCGCCTTGGGCTGGGTATTCAGGCCTCGGCTGGCGGCACCAGCGCGGCTGGCAGAACAGGCAGTGCCAGCGATGTTGTTGCGAATGGTTATTATTTACTATAATCGGCACATCAGCCGCTGCCTGGGCAGTCAGCCAATACTTCTGTCTGTGCAGGTTGATCCGTGTCCCTCCCCCGTATTTCTGCCGGCCTCCGTCCGGCCTTGCTGTCCCTCGCCGTCGTTTCGGCCCTGTTCCCGCTTGCTGCCATCGCCGCCGAAGCCGAAGCGGCTGCCGACGCGCAGACCCTGGATGCGGTGCGGGTCAATGCCTACCGCACCACTGGCCACACCTCCGGCGCGACCAAGACCGATACCGCCATCGCTGAAACCGCACAGTCGGTGTCGGTGATCGCGCGTGAGGAGCTGGACGCACGTGGCGTGCAGAACCTCAACGAAGCAATGCGCTACGTGGCCGGCGTGTCGCTGGAAAGCAGCGGCATCGACAACCGCGTCGATGATTTCCGCATCCGCGGCTTCGATGCCGGCAGCTGGGCCAACAACGTCACCATCGACGGCATGCGTGCGCCGCAGGGCAGCCAGTGGAACCGCAGCATGGTCGACAGCTGGAACCTGGATCGCGTGGAGGTGCTGAAGGGCCCGTCAGCGGTGATGTACGGGCAGGTGGCTCCGGGCGGCATGGTCAACCAGGTCAGCAAGACGCCGGTGCCGGACCAGCAGCAGGTGCTGCGTCTGGGCATCGATGGCAATGGCCAGTACAGCAGTGCGTTCGACGTTGGCACCGGAACGGATGACAACCGCCACCTGCTGCGCCTGGTCGGCCTGTATCGGGACGGCCAGACCCAGATCGATCGCACCGAGCAGCAGCACTGGTTCCTTGCACCCAGCTACACCTTCCAGATCGCCGAGCGCACGCGACTGACCCTGCTCGGCCTGTACCAGAAGGACGACGGCGGCTCGACCTACCAGTTCCTGCCGATGGCCGGCACGCTGCGGCCCACCGCCTACGGCTACATGAAGAACACTACCTTCATCGGCGAGCCCAACTGGAACACCTTCGACCGCACCATCTGGACCGCCGGTTACCTGTTCGAGCACAGCTTCAACAGCAACTGGACCCTGAGCCAGAGTGCGCGCCATACCGATGTCGAATCGGTATTCCGCACGGTGGTGACCAATGGCGGCCTCAACACTGATGGTCGCACCCAGAAGCGCCGCGCAACCTGGGGCGAAGGCGACTCCAAGGGCGAGACCGTTGATACCCGCCTGACCGGCAAATTCAGCACCGGCATCGCCGAACACACCGTGCTGGTTGGTGTGGATTGGCAGAAAGCCGATTGGACTGGCGCACGTGGCGCGATGACCAACCCGGCCGATATCGACATCTTCAATCCGGTCTATACCAACTACGTGCCGGTCACCACCAGCATCAATTACAGCGGCGGCATCAACCGCCAGACCGGTGCCTACCTGCAGGACCAGATCGCCATCGACAAGTGGCGGCTGACTTTCGGCGGCCGTTACGACTGGACAAAGGACGACACCTGGACCCAGGCATATACCGTGGCCACCAACACCTACCGCGCAGTGGTGCCGACCAAGGTCAAGGACAAGTCGTTCACCGGCAATGCCGGCATCCTGTACGTGGCCGACAACGGCTTGACGCCGTACCTGAGCTACGCCGAGTCATTCCAGCCGGCGGCCACCAACGTCAACATGAGTTACACGCAGACGCCGTTCGACCCGGTGACCGGCAAGCAGTGGGAGGCAGGGCTGAAGTATCAGCCGGCTTCGTTCGATGGCCTGCTGACGCTGTCGGCCTACGACCTGCGCCAGCAGAACATCGTCACCAATGATCCGATCAAATCGCATAACACCTGCGGCGCCGCCGGCAACAGCGACTGCCAGGTGCAGGACGGCGAAGGTCGCGTGCGTGGCGCCGAGCTGGAAGGGCGCATCACTCCGCTGGAAGGCTTCAGCCTGATCGGCGCAGCCAGCTGGATGGACTCGGAGGTCACCCGCAGCAACAACGGCTATACCGGCAAGCAGCTGGCAATGGTGCCGGACTGGACGGCGGCGTTGTGGGCCGACTACACCTTCCTCGCCGGTGGCCTGGAAGGCCTGAGTGTTGCGGCCGGCGTGCGCTACAACGGCCGCAGCTATGGCGACAGCGCCAACCTCTACCTGATCCCCTCCTACACCTTGTGGGACGCAGCGATCCGCTATGACGCCGGCCAGCATGGCGCGGTCGGCACGCAGTTCGCGCTCAACCTGAGCAACCTCACCGACAAGCGCTTCGTCTCCACCTGCGGCGGCGTGTCGTCCTGCTACTACGGCACCGGCCGTACCGTCACCGCCACCGCACGTTTCAGTTGGTGATCCCCGCGCGGAACCTGCGCATTCGTGCAGGTGCCGCGAGCGCGTCCAGCGAAGAGCCAGACATGATGAAGACTTCCTATCGCATGCGCGCCAGACATTGGCGCGCGACCACGCATCGCAGGCAGGCAGCCTGAACCTGTGGCTGGGACTCGCCGGCACCTTGGCCGGCACCATTGGCGGACTGCTGCTGTACGTCGCTTCGCCACAGCAACAGCTGCGTGCCGCCGGACCGTGGCCGAAGCGGCATGCATGGTGGCCGGGCACGTTGCTGGTGCTGCTGTCGCTGTTGGCACTGTGGCCGCTGCTGGCGCCGCTGGAGGCAATCGCCAGCTGGTTGGTGTTGCTGATGCTGGTGTGGTCGCTCGCGCCGTTCCTTGGTGCGTGGCGCGCACGCGTGCGTGCGGGGCGGTCGGCATGAGCACGACGAAACCGCGGCTGGAAAGCCGCCATTGGTTCGGCAAGACCTGTGCGGGCGTGGTACTTGGGTTTGGTTTGGCGCTGTCGCTGTCGGGCCTGTTCGCGTGGCTGGGCCCAGACGGCATCAATGCCGGCGGCGGCAAAAACCAATTCAACATGTGGCTGATGGCACCAATCTGGGCGACGGTGCTGTCCTTCGTCTACCTGTTCCGCAGCAGCCTGCGTGCCTGGCTGTGGTTGGGCGCGGCCAATGCGCTGGCTTTCGCCGCGCTGTGGCTGGTGCGTGGAGTGATGTCATGAAGGTGGCTGTATGAAGATCCGCAGCGACATCATCAAGGTCTACAAGGATGTACATATCTGGATCGGCATCGTCAGCGGGCTGATGCTGTTCATCGCCTTCTATGCCGGCTCGGTCACCATGTTCGAGAAGCCGCTGGAACGCTGGGCGACACCGCCTTCCACCTTGTCGCCAGCACCGTCGCTGCAACAGGCCGACGCGCTGGTGGCCGCGGTGCTGGCCGAACACCCGAAGGCCGCATCGCGTTACTTCGTGTCGGTGCGTCCGCACGCCGATCAACCGGCGCGGGTGTACTGGCAGGAGCGCGCCCCCGGCCAGGGCCGGCGCCAGTTCACCGAGTACGGCGCCAGCTTCGCCGCCGACGGCAGCCTGCAGGTGGCACAGACGCGCAAGGCACCGGTGGCGCAGCTGGTGGATACGCTGCACCAGCTGGTCGGCCTGCCATTCCCGGACAAGATCGCGCGGCCGATCATGGGCGCGGTGGCGATGGCGTATGCGGTCGCCCTGGTATCGGGCCTGATCGTGTTGCTGATCACCTTGAGCAAGGATGTATTCGCGCTGCGCATCGGCAAGAACATCAAACGCATGTGGTTGGATGCACACAACGCCCTGGGGCTGTTCAGCCTGCCGTTCCACATCGTCATCGCGCTGACCAGCGTGGTGTTCGCCTTCCATGACCAGTTCTACGATGCACAGGGCGCGGTGGTGTATCCGCAAGGCATCGAGTGGAACGAGGAGCACGCCGAAGCGCCGGGTGGAGCCGCAGTACTGCCGGCCGCCGAGTTGCTGCGCCGGGTGGAGCAGCAGCTGCCGGGCTTCGAGGTGCAGAGCTTCGGCTTCCAGAACAAGGACGGCCATGTTGAAGCAACGGTGACCGGGCTGGATATCCGCCATGGCACGCGTGCGCGTGTTTACGCCAGCACGCATCTGGATCCGTATAGCGGTGAGGTGGATGCGCATGACCTGCCTGGCCACATGGATGGCTGGAACGGCGCGGTCAATGCGTTCTTCGCGCTGCATTTCGGCAGCTTTGGTGGCAACCCGGTGCGTTGGTTGTACCTGCTGATGGGCCTGGCTGGCGCGGCGCTGTTCTACACTGGAAATCTGCTGTGGGTGGAATCGCGGCGACGCAAGCGCAAGGGCACGGAAACGCCGATGCAGAAGCGTTCGGCCTGGGTGTTGGCCTGCCTGACGGTAGGTGTGTCGCTGGGTTGCGTGGCCGGCATATCCGCCAGCATCGCCGCGACCAAATGGTTGCCGTCGCTGGTCACCGATCTGAAGGCCTGGCACACCGGCATCTATTACGCGCTATTCGTCGCCGCCATCGCCTGGGCATTCCTGCGTGGGGCACCGCGCGCTGCGGTGGAGCTGCTGCGTTTGAGTGCGCTGTGTACGTTGGCGATTCCGCTGTCGAGCATTGCCGGTGCTTTGGGAATCGGCGGAAGCTGGTACCACGCAGGCAGTTGGCCGGTAGACCTCACCGCACTGCTGTCAGTGCCGGTGATGCTGTACATCGCAAGGCGTACGCAGATGCGCCTGCAGCAAGGCCATACCGACAGCGTCTGGGCGCAAGGTAGTGCCGAGCCATGCTCGGCAGAGGCCGTGCCGGGACCTCAACTGTAGGAGCGGCGTCAGCCGCGAAGCTGGCAATACTGCAATTACCGAGGTGTCTGCGAGCTGATGGATCATCAGCTTCGCGGCTTATGCCGCTCCTACAAAGGCTTATAGGTCGCGGGTGACGCCCCTGCCGAGCATGGCTCGGCACTACCCTCACTTCGCGTGGCGCTTCATCAGCTCCAGCAATACCTCGGCCTCCTGCGCGCGTTTGGCCGGGTCCTTTTCCGCGACGACATGGTCGCTCAGGTGCCCGGCCATCACTTCCAGCATCAGTCCGTGCATGGCGCCCTTGGTGGCGGCGATCTGCACCAGCACGGCGTCGCAGTCGTCGCCGCTCTCCAGCGCTTGTTCCAGGGCGGCCACCTGGCCGGCGATGCGGCGTACCCGGGTCAGCAGCTTTTTCTTGTCGCGTTGGATATGAGCCATGACTGGCATCATATACCCCTTGGGGGTATAGAATCACGCCGTCCTTCCCCCAACCCACAGCCATGCAACTCGCCGCGCTCGCCCAATCCCGTCGCCACAGCCATGCCTTCAGCGAAGGCAATCCGATGGCGGAGAAAAACACCCGTCGGGCGATGGCGCTGACCGTGGTGATGATGGTGGTGGAGATCGCCGGCGGCTGGTGGTTTAACTCGATGGCGGTGCTGGCCGATGGCTGGCATATGAGCTCGCACGCCTTGGCGCTTGGTCTGGCGGCGTTTGCCTATGCCTGTGCCCGGCGCTATCGCGATGACCCGCGCTTTGCCTTCGGCACCTGGAAGATCGAGATCCTGGCTGGGTTCACCAGTGCGATCCTGTTGCTGGGGGTTGCCGCGATCATGGCCTTCGAGTCCATCCTGCGCGTGTTCAAACCCAGTCCCATCCATTACCAGCAGGCCATTGCGATCGCGGTGGTCGGCCTGTCGGTGAACCTGCTGTGTGCATGGTGGCTGCGCGATCAACACCATCATCATGGTCACGATCATGGGCATGACCACCACGCGCATGGCGGCCACCATCATCATCACCATGACCTGAACCAGCGCTCGGCCTATCTGCATGTGCTGGCGGATGCGGCGACCTCGGTGCTGGCGATCATTGCCCTGCTCGGTGGCCTGTACTTCGGCGCCTCCTGGCTGGATCCGCTGATGGGCATCGTTGGCGCGGTACTGGTGTCGGTCTGGGCCTGGGGCTTGATCAAGCAGACCAGCGGTGTGCTGCTGGATGCGGAAATGGACGCGCCGGTGGTGGCCGAGATCCGCGAAGCGGTGGAGCAGGGCGATGTGCCCGCGCACATCAGTGACCTGCACGTCTGGCAGGTTGGCCGTGGTCGCTATGCCTGTGCGATGGAAGTGGTGACCGAAACGGTGGTAGCGCCGGAGGTATTCCATCGCGCATTGGCGATCCACGAAGAGATCGTGCACGTGACGGTTGAGGTGCGTAGTGCCGAGCCATGCTCGGCAGAGGTTTTACCGGGAAACCAATTGTAGGAGCGGCGTCAGCCGCGAAGTTGGCAATGCTGCAATGACCGATGTGTCTGCAATCTGAGGTGCCTTCAGCTTCGCGGCTGATGCCGCTCCCACAAGCGCTGATGGATTGTGGGTACAGCCCTTGCCGAGCATGGCTCGGCACTACAGGGCTGGGTGGTGCTAGATAACCCGCAGGGTGATCGCCTTCAACACCGCGCGGGTGCGGTCGCGGGTGTCGAGCTTGTCGAGGATGGTCGACACATAGTTCTTCACCGTGCCTTCGGCCAGGAACAGGCTGCCGGCGATCTCGCGATTGCTGTAGCCGCCCGCCATCAGCCGCAATACCGCGACTTCTTTCTGGCTGAACAATTCCTTGGGCGCGTCATCGGCGTGGTAGCGATAACGCTGCCGCACCGCGTCGGTGCTCACCGGCTGCAACAAGGTCTGTCCGGCGATGGCGCGCCGGATGGCGTCGTGCAGATCTTCCGGCGCCGCATCTTTCAGCAGGAAGCCTTGTGCACCGGCTTTGGTGGCACGCAGCAATAGATCACTCTCGTCGAAGGTGGTCAGGAACACACAAGGTGTTTGGTCGCCGCTTTGACGCAGGGCCTTCAAGGCTTGGATACCGTCCATGCCCGGCATGCGGATATCTGACAGGATCAGCTGTACCGGTTGTTGCGCCAGTTGTTCGAGCAAAGCTTCGCCGCTGTCGGCCTCGAACACGATGGTGATGCCAAGCTGCTGCAGCAAAGCACGCAGGCCGGCGCGGATCAGGGCCTGGTCGTCGACCAGGGCAATGCGGGGGGACTCGTTCATGCCGGCAATTGCACACGAATCTGCAAGGCACCGGAAGCGGCACGTTGCAATTGGAAGCGGCCGCCCTGTTCGTCGATCCGCTCGCGCATGCCGGTGAGCCCATTGCCTGCGCGCGGCTCGCCCCGTAGCTGGCCATCGTCTTCCATCGCCAGCAGCAGCTGTCCATCGTGGCGCCGCAGGGATACCTGCAGGACCTTGGCATCGCTGTGGCGGGCGCTGTTGGTAAGGGCTTCCTGCACGCAGCGCAGGATGGTTTCGGCTTTGGCGGTGTCGCTGAGCTGAACGTCGTCATCCAACTGCAGCTGCAGGCGCGGGCGCGGCAAAGGGGCGGCCAGCGCGTGCAGGGCGGTGTCCATGTCGAGCTGGCCGCTGTCGCGCAGGCAATGCACCACGGCGCGGATATCGCCAAGCAACTCGGCGGACAGCTGTTCGCACAGGGCCAACTCGGGCGCGGCATCGGCGCGTGCGGCTAGCGCGCGCAGATGCAGGCGCAGGGCAGTGAGCTTGTGCCCGGCGACATCATGCAGCTCACGCGACAGCCGCAGCCGCTCCATGTCACGGGATCTTTCAGCGAGCAGGGCGCGGGTGGCCAGCAGGTCGGCATTGACCAGCGCCAGCCGGTCGCGCGCCTGCTCGGCGCTGCGCGCGTAGTGCGTGGTAAGCATGGCGAAGGCCTGGAAGCCGGCAAAAATCAGCACCACCGCGCCGGGGTGGCCATGGCTGCCACGCAGGACCAGGTACATGCCCAGATTGACCAGCAGCATCACCACCAGCGTGGTGCGCAGTGGCCAGCTCATGGCCACCTGCGCGGCCAGCATCACCAGCAGGGCCGGGGCCACGCCGCTGCTGGCGGCCAGACGAATCACCGCCAGCGCTGCCACTGCCTCGACCAGCAGCGCCACGCTGCGCTGTGGCGAGGGCCGCTCGTAGCTGGCGGCAAACAGGAACGCGAGCAGGAACAGGAGGGCACTGCCCCAGCGCAGTGCGAGCTGCTCGGCGGAGCCATAGGGCAGGGTGGCCGCTACCGCCAGCCAGGTCAGCAGGCCGGCGAGGTTGAGCGGGTGCAGCAGCCTGTGCCAGCGCGAGCGGGGAGTGATTTCCATGCACGCATGCTGGTGGGCGCAGGCGCCTTTCGACAAGGGGGTAACTGCAGAAAGTGACTTCCGGCAGGGTCCAGCAGTGACCGGCGCGACTGCCGTGCGTGCGTCCGCACGCGCACGCTGTGCACAGGCCATCGCACTTCGCCGGCCGTCACTGAAGAGAGCTCCCAATGCCCGGATATTCCCTGATCGTCGCGCTGCATGTGCTGGCTGGCGTGGTCGCCCTGGTCGGCTTCTGGTCGGCGGCGTTCATGAAGAAAGGCTCGCCCCGGCATCGCTTGCTGGGCAAGGTGTACCTGGTGGCGATGGCGGTGATCGTGGTTACCGCGCTGCCGATCACCGTCCAGTTCGCCTTCTTCCGCCAGCAGCCGTTGTCGGCCTTGTTCCTGGCCTACCTGATGGCGATCACCGGCAATGCGACATGGTTGGCGTGGCGCGCGGTCACCGACAAGCGCGACTGGAAGCAGCTGGTGTCGCGACCGGGCTGGCATCTGGCGCTGTGGCCGATGGTGATCCTTGCGTTGGTGGTGGTGGGCACCGGCATCCAGCACCGTCAGCCCCTGTTCCTGGGCTTCTCGTCGATCGGCCTGTGGGTGGGCTGGCGCATGCTGAAGTTCGCCCGTCGCGGGCCGTCGCGTCCGGACTGGGCATTCCGCCAGCACTACCAGTCGATCCTGGGTGCAGGCATTGCCACCCACGTGGCCTTCCTCGGCATCGGCATGCGTCCGGTATGGCAGTGGCTGCACAGCCACACCACGGTGCCGGCATTGCTGATCGAGCTGTTCCCGTGGGCGGCACCGTTGCTGGTGGCGGTATTGGTCGGCGTCTACCTGGACCGCAAGTACGGCGGTCGGCGGGTGGCCAAGACGGCGCAGTGAGTTGCGGGTGTTGGTAGCCCTGGGTGCGCTTCGCTTGCCCGGGCTACGTGGGACGCAGACGAAGAAGCCGCCCTTGGGCGGCTTCTTTGTTCATCTGCTGCGATGTTAGCTGGCTCAGACGTCGCCGCCGTCGGCCCAGCCTTCGCCGCTGCCGCGCTGGAACACGGTGTCACCTTCCTGCACGTCGCCGGCAGGCAGATGTTCGGCATCGGCCAGGCGTGCATAGATCGGGGTGAAGTCCGGCTCGGTGGCGGCCATCAGTTGCTCGAAGCCGTCGATGACGAAGTAGCTCTTCTGGAAGGTGTCGATACGGTAGCGGGTGCGCATGATCCGCTCCAGATCAAAGCCAATCCGGTTTGGCGCAGCCGACTCCAGCGAGTACAACGATTCGCCCTTCGAGGAGACGATGCCAGCACCGTAGATGCGCAGGCCCTCGGCGGTGTTGATCAGGCCGAATTCCACCGTGTACCAGTACAGGCGGGTCAGGTTCTGCAGCGCGTCCGGGCCGATCGCGTGGGCTTTGACGCCACCGCGGCCGTAGGCGGCCATGTAGTCGGCGAACACCGGGTTCATCAGCAGCGGCACGTGGCCGAACAGGTCGTGGAACAGGTCGGGTTCGGCGATGTAATCGATCTGGTCCGGGCGGCGGATCCACCAGGTCACCGGGAAGCGGCGGTTGGCCAGGTGATCGAAGAAATCGAGCTCGGGCAGCAGCCCCTCCACCCCGACCAGGGTCCAGCCGGTGGCCGCGCCCAGCACTTCATTGAGCTGGTCGAAGCGCGGAATCATGTGCTCGCTCATGCCCATCTCGTCCTGGGCATCGAGGAATTCCTGGCAGGCACGGCCGACCAGCAGCTCGCGCTGGCGCTGGTACAAGGTGCTCCAGGTGGCATGGTCGTCGGCGCTGTAGCCGTCCCAGGGCTGCTCCACCACGGCGGTGGTATAGACCGGCACGTAACCCTTGTCGGTCTGCTGGTGTTCGACGCGGCGCGGGTTGGCTTCCATGGCGGCAGCTCCTGAAGGGAATAGATAACCGCATGGTAGGAAGCCTGCCGCGCAACAGGTGTGCGTAATTGCGCTGACAACCGGTTCTAACGCAATATTGTTGCGTCACTTCAATGCTGCGGAGCAACAAAGATGGCTTCGGTGAACCTTGATCGCACGGATCTGCGGCTTCTGGTCGAAATACAGCAGCATGGCCGCGCCACCAATGCCGAACTCGCTGCACGGGTGAATCTGTCGCCCTCGGCCTGCCTGCGGCGGGTACAGCGGCTGGAAGCGGAGGGGGTGATTGCCGGTTATGGCGCACGGCTGGAGCCACGTGCGATCGGGCTGGGCCTGCAGGCCTTCGTGCGCGTGCAGTTGTCCAAGCACGGCCAGGCGGCCATCGATCATTTCGTGCAGGCGGTGCAGCTCTGGGACGAAGTGGTGGCGTGCCATGCACTGACTGGCGACATGGACTATCTGCTGCAGGTCTACGTACGCGACCTGGACCACTTCTCGGAATTCCTGCTCGACAAGCTGCTGAACGCGGCCGGCGTGGCCGACGTCAATTCCAGCTTCGTGCTGCGCACGGTGAAGGAGTTCCGCGCCCTGCCGCTGTCGCAGTTGGGGCGGTGAAGGAGTAATGGTGCTGTGCTCTAGCCCCTCTCCCGTTTACGGGAGAGGGGTTGGGGTGAGGGCGCTTTGTGCTTCAGCTTGTGGGAGCGGCGTCAGCCGCGAAGCTGACAATCAGAAACGCCATCAGCTTCGCGGCTTACGCCGCTCCTACAAAAGCTGCAGCCACGATGTCCTGCCGTTGACCCTCAGCGCGCCGGCGCGCTGCAGTTCTTCTCGATGCCACGCAGCTTCTCGATGCGGCTGCGGCTGTCCTGGCAGCGCTGGTGCGCTTCGGCCTGTACAGCGGCGGCACGTGCCTCGGCGCCGCGTGCGGTGGCGATACGCGCCTGCTGCAGGCGGGCAATGCCGGCGCGGATCTGCGGCATCGCAGCCATCGCCGCCTTCTCGCCTTCGAGGATGGCGCGGCCACGCTGCTCGAAATCGGCAGCGCCGATGTCCAGCACTGCCGGGCGGATCACCACGTCGGCACGCGCCAGTTCCTGCTCACCCAGGCGCTGGCCCATGATGGTGATCGACTGGCCCACTGCGCCGAGCAGGCCGGTCGGGCGCTGGCCGGTGGCGCGGCTGGAGATATCCACCGCGATCACGAATTCGGCACCCAGCTGCTTGGCCGCATCCACCGGCACCGGGCTGACCACGCCGCCATCGACATAGCTCTTGCCACCGATGATCACCGGCTCGAACACGCCGGGGATGGAACTGGAAGCACGCACCGCCTGGCCGACATTGCCACGCACGAACACCGCGCGCTCACCGGTTTCCAGCTGCGTGGCGACCGCGGCGAACGGCTTCTGCAGCTGCTCGGCGCGCTTGTTGCCGACCTGCGCGTTGACGTAGTCCTGCAGCTTCTGGCCTTGCACCAGGCCGCCGGAGAACAGGCGGATATCGCGGATGCTGGCTTCATCCAGCGCGACCGCCTTCTGCTGCATCTGGAAGGCGTTCATGCCGCTGGCATACAGGGCACCGACCACGCTGCCGGCGCTGGTGCCGGACACCACCACCGGCTCGAAGCCATTGGCTTCCAGCATCTTGATCACGCCGATATGGGCGAAACCCTTGGCTGCGCCACCGCCCAATGCCACGCCGATCTTGACCGGCCTCACCGGCGTGGTCGGCTGCACCGCTGCCGGCGGAGTGGGCTTGGTGTTCTCGCCGCCGCAGGCTGCCAGCAGGCCAAACAAGGAGAGGGACAGCAGCAGACGGGCGTTGCGCGCTTTCATGATGAACAGGGGGCGTCGGAAAGGGCGCCAGCATAGCGCTTTGTGTTGGCAAGGCACGTTGCGGCAAGCGGAGCTGTTTAGGTAGGGCTGCGACTCTGGTTCAGTGTGCCGGGGGAATGAGCTCGTCATCCCCGCCTGCGGGGGAATGACGAGCCAAGGCCTGGGTTTACGCAGGAGCTTTGCTCCAACCAATAATCAGAACTTGTTGTCACCATCCAGCAACCGACCCAATCCACCCAGCACCGAGCCCTCGCCGCGGCTTTGGCCACCACCCTGTGGTGCGGCGGCAAACATGCGGCCAGCCAGGCGCGAGAACGGCAGCGACTGCAGCCACACCTTGCCCGGGCCGGTCAGGGTGGCCAGGAACACGCCTTCGCCGCCGAAGAACATGCTCTTCAGGCCGGCTACGCGGCGCACGTCCATGTCCACGCCAGCGTGGTAAGCCACCACGCAGCCGGTATCAACATCGATGCGCTCGCCCGCGGCCAGCTCGCGCTCCACCACGCAGCCGCCGGCATGTACGAACACCCAGCCGTCGCCTTCGAGCTTCTGCATGATGAAGCCCTCGCCGCCGAACAGGCCGGTCATCACCTTGCGCTGGAAGTGCACGCCGACCTGCACGCCGCGCGCGCCGGCCAGGAAGCTGTCCTTCTGGCAGATCAGCTTGCCGCCGTGCTGGTCCAGCTTCATCGGGATCACCGTGCCGGGGTAGGGCGCGGCGAAGGCGACCTTGGCCTTGCCGTTGCCGGTGTGGGTGAACACGGTGGCGAACAGGCTTTCACCGGTGATCACCCGCTTGCCGGCCGACATCAGCTTGTCCATGAAGCCGCCGCCCTGGCCCTCGTGGCGGCCATCGCCGAACACGGTGTCCATCTGCACGGTTGAATCCTTGAACATCAGCGCGCCGGCCTCGGCAATCGCGCTTTCACCGGGGTCGAGTTCGATTTCCACGAACTGCATCTCATGCCCGATGATGCGGAAGTCGATATCGTCGGCACGGCTGCCCCTGCCACCTACCGGCGGCGGCATCGGCGGCGGGCCGGCCTGGCCGCCGAAGTCGGCGATTTCGGTCACCGCCTGCCAGCCCTGCATGCCCTCGCGCCAGGCCAGTGCCTGGCGGCTGCCCTGGGCAAAGCGGCGCGCTGCCTCGTCGTCCATCGGGCCGACGCGGTCGGCCTGGCCGGGAATATGGAAATACCACTGGGTCATGACAAGGCGCCTGGCGGGAAGTAAGTGCCAAGTCTATGCGGCGGACGGGCTTCACACCCCTGACAGGCGTCATGCCGCTGAATACCTGAACGATTGCGATACGAATGTTGTACTGCAACAATTCCATGCTAGGCGCAGTTCCCCATTCCTCCTCAACAGGCCCTTCTCCGCCATGTCCCCGACCCGTACCGTCCGCCGCCGCCTGCCGGCAGCGCATCCGCTGTTTGTCGCCGTTCTTGCCGTACTGCCACTCACCGCTGCCGCGCAGGATGCGACCCCGGCCCAGAAGCAAGCCGCCACGCTGGATGCGGTGAAGGTCACCGCCGCACGCAAGGTGGAGAACATCCAGGACGTGCCGGTGTCGATCAGCACCGTCAGCGGCGAGAAGCTCGACGCGCTGGCTTCCGGTGGTACCGACGTGCGTTACCTGTCCGGCCGCGTGCCCAGCCTGAATATCGAATCCTCGTTCGGCCGTGCCTTCCCGCGCTTTTACATCCGCGGCTACGGCAACACCGACTTCCGTCTGAATACCTCGCAGCCGGTCTCGCTGGTGTATGACGACATCGTGCAGGAAAACCCGATCCTGAAGGGCTTCCCGATCTTCGACGTGGATCAGGTGGAAGTGCTGCGCGGCCCGCAGGGTTCGCTGTTCGGCCGCAACACCCCGGCCGGCGTGGTCAAGTTCGACTCGGTGCGTCCGTCGCAGGAGTTCGAAGGCTACGGCAAGGTCGGCTACGGCAGCGACAACCTGTGGAATGTGGAAGCCGCCGTCGGTGGCGCGCTGAGCGCACGCTGGTCGGCACGTGTGTCGGCCCTGTACCAGCGCCGCGACGACTGGGTGAAGAACACCGGCACCGGCCCGAATGACGGTCTGGAAGGCTATGACGAATCGGCCGTGCGCGCGCAGTTCCTGTACGAAGGCGACAACTTCGAAGCGTTGCTGGGTGCGCACAAGCGCCACCTCAACGGCACCGCACGCCTGTTCCGCGGCAACATCTTCAAGAAGGGCAGCAACGACTTCGTGCCCGGCTTCGACCCGGACAAGGTATCGATCGACGGCCTGAACCATTCCGAGCTCGACAGCAGCGGTGCCAATGCGCGCCTGAGCTGGGACCTGGGCAACTACAAGCTGTCCTCGATCACCGGTTACGAGACCGTTGATACCTTCAGCGTCGGCGACATCGACGGCACCTCCGGCCCGTACTTCACCGAAGACGTACCGTTCGCCTCCGAAACCGCCGATGGCATCCCCAGCCACTCGCAGTGGACCCAGGAACTGCGTCTTGAATCGCAGAACGAAGGCCCGCTGAACTGGCAGACCGGCGTGTTCTATTTCAAGGAAGACTATGACGTCGATAGCGTCAGCTACGACACCACCAACGGCAGCAAGCAGGACGGCTTCCAGCGCATCAACCAGACCAACGATGCCTGGGCGGTGTTCGGCGGCCTGAACTTCCAGGCCACCGATAAGCTGGAACTGCGCGCCGGCGTGCGCTACACCGTCGACAAGAAGGACCTGAAGGTCAAGGATTACTGGAATACCGGCTTCTCGCCGTGCGTGCTGTCGGCCAAGTGCGACCTCGCCGGTCTGCTTGCCGCGCAGCAGGACGCCTACGCCAAGGGTGACGCTGTTGATCCCTACCTGTCGGCCTCGACCAAGGACAAGAAGTTCAACTGGGACTTCTCGGCCACCTACGCCGTCAATGACACGGTCAACGTCTACGGCCGCGTTGCCACCGGCTTCCGTGGCAGCTCGATCCAGTCGGCGGGTGCCTTCAACAACAAGACCGTCGCCGATCCGGAAACCGTGCTGTCCTTCGAAGCCGGCGTGAAGGCCGACTTCTGGGACAACCGTGCGCGCCTGAACGCCAGCATCTATCACTACCGGGTCAAGGACCAGCAGCTGACCGCCGTGGGTGGTGTTGATGGCAACGCCAACATCCTGCTCAATGCCGACAAGAGCGTAGGCCAGGGCTTCGAGTTGGATCTGCAGGCCTATCTGACCGACAACCTGCTGGTCACCCTGGGCAGCGGCTACAACCATACCGAGATCAAGGATTCGGATCTGGACGTGGCGCCGTGCTTCTCCTGCGAAGTGACCGACCCGGTCATCAACGGCAAGGCGCGGATCAACGGCAACCCGCTGCCGCAGGCACCGGAGTGGACCCACAACATGACCGCGCGCTGGTCGCTGCCGCTGGCCGATGGCACCCAGCTGTACGTGTTCACCGACTGGGTCTATCGCAGCGAAGTGAACTTCTTCCTGTACGAGTCCAAGGAGTTCACCGGCAAGTCGCTGCTTGAAGGCGGCCTGCGTGTGGGTTACCAGTGGAATGACGGTGATTACGACGTGGCGCTGTACGGCCGCAACATCACCAACCAGATCCGCGCCACCGGCGGCATCGACTTCAACAACCGCACGGGCTTCATCAACGAGCCGCGCCTGTGGGGCGTGGAGTTCAAGACCCGCTTCTAAGCGTTGCTTGTGTGAGTTGAACGCAGAAGGCGCGGAGCAATCCGCGCCTTCTGCGTTTCTGTAGTGCCGAGCCATGCTCGGCAATGGGGCGTTACCGATAGCCCAGCCGAACATCTTGTGGGAACGGCCCAGGGCCACCCAGCGCTGCTCCTGAAAAACCGGGTCGGTGAAGCTCCTGCCGAGCATGGCTCGGCACTACGGTTGGAGCTACCGGTGAGGCCCCTGCCGAGCATGGCTCGGCACTACGCTTGGGGCTACCGGTGAAGCTCCTGCCGAGCATGGCTCGGCATTACCGGATCAACGCAATGCCTCATGCAACACATCAAGCAACTGCTCGTTGTCATCACCGCGCTGTTCCCAATACATGATGCCGCCCAGGCCCTGCTGCTTTACGTAGTTGGCCTTGATCAGCAGCGATTGCGGATCGTCGTAACTGATCATGCGTCGCTCCTTGGCATTCCACAGCCACGGCACCTGCGCCTCGTCATCCCAAAGCCGCTGCCAGTCCGGCGCATTGAGGCGGGTGTGGACGATGTCACGCCAGGTAATGAAGCCACCTTCTTTGGTGAACTTCTGGAAGCGACCGTTGTTGTCCGTGCCGACATCACCAAAGGTACGGCCATAGAACGGCACACCGACATTGATCTTCTCGGCAGGTACGCCCGCGTCAAGGAAGTACTTCACCGCATCCACGGTGGTACGGCCCTGCGGCGTAGCCAGTGAGGAACGCGCAAGCCCGGAATGGTGACCGGTGGTTTTGGTCAGGCTGCCATAGAAGTCGTAGGTCATCAGGTTGATCCAATCCAACGACTCGGCGATGCGCGGCAGCTCCAGGCCTTCCGCGGCGCGGCCTTCGGCAGCGGCGATGGTCAGCAGGTAATGACGCTTGCCGTCGCCTTCGCGGTCCAGGCGCGCGCGCAGTTCTTCCAGCAGCACGGTGAAGTTCTGGCGATCATCCGGACTGTGGCTGATGTCGGCATCACCGAGCGTGGGGTATTCCCAGTCGATATCCAGACCATCGAGTTTGAACTGGTGCATCAGCGCGACGCTGCTGTCGATGAAACGTGCGCGAGCCGGTGCAGTGGCGGCGGCCTCGGAGAAATTGCCAGCACCCCAACCACCGATCGACAACACGATCTGCAGTGAGGGGTTGTCCGTGCGCTTGGCGACCACGGCGTGCAGGCGCTTGGGATCGACGCTATCCGGCAGATACACGCTGCCATCAATGCGAACCATGGCGAAGGCAAAGTTCACCACGTCGAGTTTCTGCGCCGACAACTGCAGCGGCTCGGGGCTGTCCATCACGTAGCCGATCAGGCGCGGCGTCTGTGCGTGCACGGCGAAGGGCAGCAATGCGGCGAGCAACAGCGCATGCAGGCGTGGACTACGAAGGAATACAGGCATGAGAGGTCCCGTAATGAGAGGACCCGGGACTGTAACCGCAGCAGTGCGTCACAGCACAAGGCAGTGACGTTGGAAACCATCGTGCCCACGGTAGAGCCGAGCCATGCTCGGCTGGGGCGTTACCGGTAAGCCTGCCGAAGGCCTTGTAGGAGCGGCGTCAGCCGCGAAGCTGATGGCCAGCCAGATTGCCGATATGTCTGCGATTGAAGCAATGCCAGCTTCGCGGCTGACGCTGCTCCCACAGAATCGGATGCTCCGGACCCCGATGCCGAGCATGGCTCGGCACTACAGGTGAGGCTCAGCGCGCTTCGGGGATGTCCGAGGTCAGCGCTGCGGTTTCTGCGGCGCAATCGCGTGGCAGCGGCAGATTGAGCGTGCGTGCATGGGCAAGCTCTTCGCGTGCCTTGGCCAGATCGGCGACAAACGCCGGGTTGTCGTGCAAGCGCGCGACCGTGGCCGCACCCATGAACTGGCCCTGCTGCACGTCGCTATACCAATGCACGTTGCAGACCAGGCGGCTGTGGCCGTAGTTGCGGCCGCGCTCGATCAAGGCGGTGGCATGGTCGGGATCGATTTCCGACAGGATCAGGCCCCAGGCCCAGCCAATCGACGTATGCCCGGACGGGTAGGAGCCACTCTTGCGCAGGCCCTCTTCATCCTCCGGCGTGCAGGTCGGTGCGTTGTTGACCATGAACGGACGCGGGCGCTGGTAATGGGTCTTCGCCGCCTTGGTGGCGGCACTGGCATCGATGCGGCTGCGTTCAAGCAGGCTGTACAGCACCGGCGTGGTCTTGGCGGTGACGGCCACGCCCAGCGCGCAGCTGAACTGGTCAGCGCCTGCCGGGAAACTCAGGTCGGCGTCGGTGTGCGCCTGCACGAAGCGCGCGCTGCCGCGCATGTTCATGGCTTGGCTGGCGACGGCTTCATCCAGCTGTGCCGCGACCGAACCGGGGGCCGGAGGCGCGGGACTCAGCGCGAGGCTGTCGGGGATGGCGGGGCCGACCAGATAGCCGACGACCTTGTTGCTGGAATCCTTGCCTGCAGAAGGCAGGGTCGGGGTGCTGGAACAGGCGCTGAGCACGGCGGCCAGCGCGAGGGCGGCGCCAAGGCGCAGCGGGGAAACGGGAAATGACATTGCGAGGACAACGGGATTACAGGAGCGGACCGGCATCATCGCACCAACGGACGCGCTCTGCCCCCTCCCTTTGCCGAAGGCAAGGGGAGGGCTGGGGAGGGGTGCTCTTCGCATGAGCTTCAGCAACCAGCACAAGCAACGGCCAAAGCAACCCCCTCCCAGCCTCCCCCTTGGCTACGCCAAAGGGGAGGAGCCAGAGCTCCCTCCCTTGCGCAACGCGCAGGGGAGGGTTGGGGAGGGGTGCTCTTCGCATGAGCTTCAGCAACCGACACAAGCAACGGCCAAAGCCACCCCCTCGCAGCCTCCCCCTTGGCTACGCTAAAGGGGAGGGGCCAGAGCTCGCTCCCTTGCGCAACGCGCAGGGGGTGAAGAAGGCCTGCGTGCGCGCCACTGGCGCGCGGCCTGATCAACGACCGAAGGCTGTGCCTTTGGGCCGGACGGGTTGGGGAGGGGTGCTCTTGCTTTAAAAACTACGCAGTGCCAACCCAGGCCGACATCCGCCCGGCATCCTCGCGCACCTCGATCGGGCCGCCGAACACCTCCGACAGCGGACCCGAGCGCAGCAGCTCGCTGCGAGAGCCATCAGCAAAGATCCGACCACCTTTCATCAGCACCACGCGGTTGATCTCGGGGATCACTTCCTCGATGTGGTGGGTGACCAGCACCAAGGTGATGCCCTGCTGGGCAAGGTTGCGCATGCTGTCGACCAGGTGCTGGCGCGAGATCAGGTCCAGGCCGGTGGACGGTTCGTCCAGCAGCAAGGCCTTGGGCTGGTTGACCAGCGCACGCGCGATCAGCACACGGCGGGTTTCACCGGCTGACAGCTCGGCATAGCTGCGGCCCAGCAGGGGCAGGGCGCGGGCCAGTTCCAGTGCATGCCGCGCGCGCTGACGCATGCTGTCGGTGACATCGCGATGCCCCGGTACCACGTAGCTGGCAAAGAAGCCGGCGATCACCGCCTCCTCCACGGTCAGCCCGGGCATGCTGGACAGGTTGCTGGACAGGTCGCCGGTGACGATGCCGAGCTGCGCACGCAGCCGGTCAACCTGCCAGCGGGTCTGGCCCATCACCTTGACCGGCACATGGCCGTCGGCGCGCGCCAGCGGATAAAGCTCGCGCGTGATCAGTTTGATGAATGAGGACTTGCCGCAGCCGTTCGGGCCGAGGATGGCGGTGTGCTGGCCCTGCTCGATGCGCAGGTTCAGCTCGTGCAGCACGCGGACCTGGCCGCGGATGACGCAGGCATGGTCGAGTTCGATCAGGGGGGCCGCTTCAGCGGCGGGAGCAATGGACATTCAGTTGGAGGCGGCAGCTGAGGATTCGACCAACGGACGTACCGCCGGTGGATGAAGTTTGCGCTGACAGCCCCCATCATGTGTAGCACTGGTTTCATCTGGCACCGACTGCCTGGAGTGTTCGTGATGTCCGACGCCCTGCTCGATTTCCTCACCGGTGGCATCGTCGGCCTGGGCTGGTGGGGCATGCTGGCGGTGCTGCTGGTGTTCACCCAGCTCACCATCTTCGCGGTCACCTTGTACCTGCACCGCAGCCAGGCCCATCGCGGCGTGGATTTCCATCCCTTGGTGTCACACGTCTTCCGTTTTTGGGTGTGGCTGACCACCTCGATGATCACCCGCGAGTGGGTGGCCATCCATCGCAAGCACCACGCCAAGGTCGAGACCGAGGAGGATCCGCACAGCCCCGTCACCAAGGGCATCCGCAACGTGTTCTGGCGCGGCGTGGAACTGTACCGCGAAGCCCGTACGCTGCGTGGCGACATCGAGCAGTACGGGCGCGGTGCGCCGGAGGACTGGATCGAGCGTAGGCTCTATACCCCGCATGCCAACCTCGGACCGATTCTCCTGTTCGTGATCAACACTACCTTGTTCGGCCTGCCCGGCATCGCCTTGTGGGCGATCCAGATGGCATGGATCCCGTTCTGGGCCGCAGGCGTGGTCAACGGCCTTGGCCATTGGTGGGGTTATCGCAATTTCGAATCAGCCGACACCTCGACCAACCTCACGCCGTGGGCGTTCTGGATCGGCGGCGAAGAACTGCACAACAACCATCATGCCTTCCCCAGCTCGGCACGTTTCTCGATGCGGCGCTGGGAGTTCGACATTGGCTGGCAGGTGATCCGCCTGCTGCAGGTCCTGCGTCTGGCCAAGGTGCTGCGGGTAGCACCGAGCATGGACGTCCGTCCGAATATCGCCGTGCCCGATGCCGATACCTTGAAGGCGCTGCTGTCGCATCGCTTCCAGGCGATGACCGATTACCAGCGCAATGTGTTCGCGCCCGCTTTGAAGGAAGAGGCTGCAGCAGCAGGCGCCAAGCTGCGCAAGCTGTTGCCGCGGCGCATGCGCAAGGGGCTGGTCAATGATGGCCGCTGGCTCAAACCCGATTGCCGCGCACAGTTGCAGACCTGGGTGCAGCAACGCCCCCGCATCAAGCTGCTGGTCGAGCACCGTGCGCGGCTGTCGGCGCTGTTGGAAGCCCGCAGCCATGACGCCGCCGAGCGCCTGCGCCAGCTGCAGCAGTGGTGCCAGGACGCCGAGGCCAGCGGCAGCGCCGCATTGCAGGCCTACGCAGCGCGCCTGAAAGGCTATTCGCTCAGCGCCGCATGAAGACGATTGCCCTTCTTTTCCTGCTGGGTGCTTCCTTGCCGGCCACCGCCCAGGTACAGGACACCAATGCCTACCTGCAGCGCATGGACAGCGATGGTGATGGCCGGGTAAGCCCAGATGAATACCTGCAGTGGATGCTGTACGCCTTCGACAAGATGGACCGCAACGGCGATGGCGTGCTGCAGCCGGATGAGCAGCCGGGCGGGCGTGGCAAACCGATCACCCGTGAGGAACAGCGGCAGGTGATCCTCGCTCGCTTCGCCCGCCAGGATGCCAATGGTGACGGCTACCTCAGCGCCCGTGAGTTGATGGCACCACCGCGCTGACCGGCAGTCCATGAAATGCGGGATATGGGTGTGGGAGCGGCATAAGCCGCGAAGCCAACAATCCAACCGAAGCCGATAGCGCATTGCAGTCGATACAGGTCCGCTGTTTGCCACCACCAGCTTCACGGCTCACGCCGTTCCCACAAAAGCAATCAAACACAATCGTCTCGAGATTCGCATGCCAGAACTACCCGAAGTAGAAACCACCCGGCGCGGCCTGGAACCACACCTGGTGGATAGACGCATCCACGGTGTGATCCTGCGCCGGCCGGATCTGCGTTGGCCGATTCCCGCCGAGATCGAACAGCTGCTGCCGGGCCAGCGTATCGAGGCGATCCGTCGTCGCGCCAAATACCTGTTGCTGGATACCGAAGCGGGCAGCGCGGTGCTGCACCTGGGCATGTCTGGCAGCCTGCGCGTGCTGCCTGGTGACACCCCTGTGCGTGCGCATGACCATGTCGATATCAGCCTGGAGGATGGTCGTCTGCTGCGCTTCAACGATCCGCGTCGTTTCGGTTGCCTGTTATGGCAGCCAGCAGGCGAAACGCACGAGCTGCTGGCTGGACTTGGTCCGGAACCGCTGCAGGATGAGTTCGACGGCGACTATCTGTTCCAGCGCAGCCGTGGCCGCAAGGCGCCGATCAAGACCTTCCTGATGGATCAGGGCATCGTCGTCGGTGTGGGCAATATCTATGCGGCGGAAAGCCTGTTCATGGCCGGCATCAATCCCCTGCGTGAAGCCGGCAAGGTATCGCGGGCGCGCTACCAGCGGCTTGCCGATGCGGCGAAGGAGATCCTGGGGCATGCGATCACCCGTGGCGGGACCACTTTGCGCGACTTCATCAGCCCCGATGGTGCGCCGGGCTACTTCGAGCAGGAGTTGCTGGTGTATGGCCGCGAAGGCGAGAACTGCAAACAATGCGGACGCGCGCTGCGCTATGCCAGCATTGGCCAGCGGGCAACAGTGTGGTGCGGCAACTGCCAGCGCTGAGGCGGAGCAACGGTAGTGCCGAGCCTTACCGGTAAAGCCCCACCTGTAGTGGGGGGGCGGGGGGAGGAGGGGAGAGGGGGGAAGGGGTGGTCGCGGAGGCTTGTGAGGGCACAAGATGCTGAGACGCAGAAA